>QMPG01000398.1 GCA_003648455.1 Bacteroidota bacterium | reverse complement strand
CAATTTTTTATAAGCCCTACAATGTTTATAATAAAATAATCTAAGACTTTTTTTATTTAGTATTAGTCGTAAATAATTTGATAATACATTAAATATTGATATTTTTAAAAAATATTGAGTGCCACAAAAATTCATTTTTTTATTTATAATTATATAAATTATTGATATACAAAATAATTGAATGTATATATAAAAAAAATAGTTTGTTTTTTTGCAACTACTAGTCATTAATTAAAATTTAAAACAATGAAAGTTACTCGAACTTTTGACCTTCTCGAAAGATATAAAAAAGAATTTAATAAACCCGATGCATTTGTTTCCAAAAAGAACGGTAAATGGGTAAACGTAAGTTCTCAACAGTATATTGAAGATGCTCATAATTTCAGCTACGGTTTATTGGCTAAAGGTTTTAAAAAAGGCGATAAAATTGCAACAATATCAAACAACAGACCCGAATGGAATATTATTGATATGGGGATGTCAATGCTTGGTGTTGTGAATGTTCCTTTATATACATCTTTAAGCAGCAATGAATATGAGAGTATTCTTAAACATTCAGATGCCAGAATTGTTTTTGTTGATAGTAAGCTTTATGGAAAGATAAAACCCATAACTGAGAACATTAATACAATTGAAAATCTTTATTGTTTCGATAATATTGATGATGAACCAAATTGGTCTGAAATAACCTCTTTAGGGAAAAAAAGTGCAGTATATTACAAAGAAGAACTTGAGAAGATAAAATCAAGCATTAAACCAAATGATTTTGCATCATTAATATATACATCAGGAACAACCGGAACGCCAAAGGGAGTAATGCTTTCGCACACTAATATGGTTATGAATTTTTTAGCTGCCGCCGAAATTTTTGCTATGAAATCTAATCAAAAATATTTGTGCATATTACCATTATGCCACGTTGGTGGACGCATGGGAAACTATCAAACTCAATATAGTGGTTGTAGCATTTATTATGCGGAAAACATGGGAACAATAGCAGCAAATATGAAAGAAATAAAACCTCATGGCTTTGATGCTGTTCCACGTATTCTTGAAAAAATATTTGAAACAATAATAAAAAAAGGACAAAAACTAAAAGGAGTAAAAAAACAGATTTTCTTTTGGGCTGTAAAAATTGGCTTAAAGTACAAGAGCGAAGGAGAGAGCTCCAACTTTTATAAATTTAAATTAAAAATAGCCGATAAGCTTATATTTTCAAAATGGCGTGAAGCTATTGGAGGAAACATCGAATCTGTTGGCTGCGGAGGCGCTTCTTTACCTGCAAGAATTGAACGGGTATTTTGGGCTGCAGGAATAAAAGTGCTTAACATGTATGGTTTGACCGAAACATCTCCAATAATTACTATTAACCGAAAAAATGAGCCTGATTTAAGACTAGGTACTGTGGGTTCATTAATTGACGGCGTTGAAATGAAACTTGCCAAAGACGGAGAAATTCTTTGTAAAGGGCATAATGTGATGTTGGGTTACTATAAAAATGAAGAACTTACTAAAAAAGTTTTCACAGATGATGGTTGGTTTTGTACAGGTGATATTGGTGTAATTGAAGATAATAAGTTTTTGAAAGTTACCGATCGTAAAAAAGAAATATTTAAACTTTCGAGTGGTAAATTTATTGTTCCGCAAAGAATTGAAAATAAATTAAAAGAATCTTTATTTATTGAAAATATTATGGTTATTGGTGAACATGAAAAATTTGCAAGTGCAATAATTGCTCCCAATTACTTGTATATTAAAGAATGGTGTGATGCAAATAATGTTGATGTTAATAATAATGAAGAACTATTAAAACACAATTCATTAATCAATGTTTTTAATAAGGAAGTGAATAAGTATAACAAAACAGTAGCCGACTTTGAAAAGATTAACAGATTTAAGTTAATTCCTGATTTATGGTCGCCTACAACTGGAGAACTTTCACCAACTCTTAAGTTGAAAAGAAAATTTATTAAAGAGAAATACCAAGAATTAATTTATCAGATTTATCTAAAAAAAGTGATTTAATAAATTTGATTAACACAATAACATTATAAACAAGATGAAAATTATAAAAGTTGTTGATAAAAAGACAAGGAAAGAGTTTCTTAAAACAGCAAAAATTATATACAAAAATGACCCTGTGTGGGTTTGTCCTATTGATAGTGAGATTGATGCAATTTTTGACCCTGAAAAAAATGTTTATTACAGCCATGGAACAGCCGAACGCTGGGTGTTAAAAGACGATAACAATAAATTAATTGGCAGAATAGCTGCTTTTATCGACTATAAACAATCTAACATAGAAAAACAGCCAACAGGAGGAATAGGTTTTTTCGAATGTATTAATAATCAAGAAGCTGCATCTCTTCTTTTCGATACCGCTAAAGAATGGTTAATAAATCAGAAAATTGAAGCAATGGACGGACCAATTAATTTTGGTGAAAGAGACAGCTATTGGGGCTTGCTTGTTAAAGGATTTACACATCCTTCTTATGAAGTGCCATACAATCATAAATATTATCAGCAATTGTTTGAAACATACGGATTCAAAACATATTTCAAACAAGAAGGCTTTCATCTTGATGTAACAAAAAAAATGTCTGATAGATTTTTTCGTATTGCTGATTGGGTAACTAAAAAACCAGGTTACGAATTCAAACATTTTACATGGAAAAACGAAGAGAAATTTGTTAATGATTTTGCCGAAGTATTTAATGTTGCATGGGATTCTTTTCAAGAAAATTTTGAACCGCTAAAGGTTGATTATATAAGAAATACAATAAAAAAAGCTAAAGATATAATTGAAGAAGAATTTATTTGGATTGCCTACAAAGATGGCAAACCCATATCAATTTATTTACAGTATCCTGATATTAATTGTATTTTAAAATATATGAATGGGAATCTAAATCTTTGGAATAAATTAAAATTTCTTTATCTAAAAAAGAAAAAAGTTATTTCTCGTGCACGTGGAGTTTTGATGGGAGTTATTCCTGAATATCAAAACCTTGGCATTGAATCTGCTTTTATTATGAAAATGTCTGAAGTTATTGAGCGAAAACCTCAATATAAAGAAATTGAATTTTCATGGGTTGGTGATTTTAATCCAAAAATGAGAAAAATTTTCCTTTCGGTAGGAAGTATTCCTGTTAAACATTATATAACTTACAGATATTTATTTGACAGAAATGCAGAATATAAACGATATCCTATTCCTGAATAAAAAAAAGTTAAAAGTTAAAAGTTAAAAGTTTAAGGTTTGGCAAGGTGCAACCATAAATATAATTAAAGCTGTGCGAAGAAAAATAAATTAAAACAAATGACTATTAATAATTATAAATGACCCTCAAATAGCAAGTAATAAAGAATGACAGTTACTAAAAATTGAACAAATGCAATATGACGTAATAATAATTGGTGCCGGACTAGGAGGTTTAACAGCCGGAGCGAAATTAGCTAAGGAAGGTAAAAAAGTATTGCTTGTTGAACAACACAATATCCCGGGAGGATGTGCCACTACTTTTAAGCGCAAAGATTTTTTATTTGAAGTAGGCTTACACGAAATGGATGGGTTTCAAAAAAGAGATGTGAAATCGAAAATATTTCGGGATTTGGATGTTTTCGATAATGTTGATTTTGTTAAAGTTCCCGAATTTTACCGATTTGTGTATAAAAATCATGACATAGTTATACCACACGATCCTGAAAAAGCCAAAGCTGCTTTATTAAAACATTTTCCCGACGAACAAAAAGGCATTGATGCATATTTTTATCAAATACTTAATGCAAAAGAGATGATTAAAAATAATGCAGAAAATGAAGAACAAAATCTTGGTTATTT
>QMPG01000397.1 GCA_003648455.1 Bacteroidota bacterium | reverse complement strand
TTACCTATATTCAAACGAATAAACCTTTAATTCTGTCTGGTTTTCAACATCAGTTTCGGTTTGTTGTATTGGGTAGTTGTCTGAATTATACTGATATGCAATCGAAATTGCAGATGTGTATTCATGTCCATCATAATATGAAGACGTAGCACTTGTCTGGTTGTTTTTTGATAGAATCTCAGGCTCTAAAAGAGGTAAGTCGCTTATAGCTTTATATTTATTTTCTTTATCATCATATTGATAGTCGTATTTTTGAGTTAAAACAAAATTATCGTTTTGATTTGAGTAATAACTTTCACTAGTAACATTATCATTTACCCATGCATAAGTTACATAATATACAATTTCATTATCCCAATAATATGTGTATTTTGATATTTGAGTGCCGTTATACTCAATAGTATCGTAGCTGTTGGTTATATATAAATCAGTACTTGTTTTTGTATAATAAGTTATCTTATTAACTTTTCCATCTAAGTATTTATATTTTTTATATGAGTATACTGTAAAGTTAACATCAGGGTCACCCGAACCCTTTAAGCGTGCTGTTCTATGAAAAAGATTATTATTGTAATTTAATAAATTTCTGTAACCAAGATTTTTTATTGTTCCTGATTTTTTTTGAGTTGGACTGTAAACATCTAACCGAGCAAGTTTCCCGTCTGAGTATGCAAATTCCTGATAGCTTCGAATAGCTCCTGCTGAATTATAATTATTAATTTTTTGTAATTGATTGCCTTGCCATTGATATTCTTCTGTTAAAGTACCACTATCAAAAACTTTAGTTAAATAACGAGTACTGTCATCATCGTCTTTCTTGCATGAACTGGTTAAAATTATTGCAAGAATTATTAATAAGCTGGGATATAAAGTTGTTTTTTTCATTGTTTTATAATTTAGTTTTAATTGTGTTATAAAGTTACGAAAATTTTAGCTATTATAAAAAAATTACTAGTATTTAATATCTCGGATTTGAATTTTTTTTGCTTTTGCGAAATTTGCAATTAGAAAGTTGTATTATATTTTAAAGTTAATAACTTAAATAATTATTTGTTGCCCGTCGTAAGCCAAAGCAACATTAGCAGGTAATTCATTTTTAATATCTTTTGTTAATCCCATTTGATGACTAATATGAGTTATGTATGCTTTTTCAGGATTTATCTCTTTAATCAATTCAAGAGCTTCACTTAAGCAAAAATGAGAAAAGTGCTTCTTTTTTCTTAAAGCATTAACTACTAATATTTTTGACCCTTTAATTTTTAACTTTTCTTCTTCCGAAATATAACTTGCATCAGTAATATATGTAAAGTCATTTATTCGGTAAGCCAATATTGGTAATGATATATGCATCACCTTAATAGGTGTAATTGTCACATTCTTAATTGTAAATTTCTCATCAGTAATATTATGCAAATTCAATTGAGGAACGCCAGGGTACTTATCTTTCGAAAAAACATAAGCATATTCTCTTTTTAAAGCTTGGTTAACTCGTTCAAGAGCATAAACGTCCATTGCTTTTTGTTGAATATAGTTGAATGATCTAACATCATCCAATCCGGCAACATGATCTTTATGTTCGTGAGTGAAAACCACAGCATCAAGCTTTTTAACATTCTCTCTGAGCATCTGTTGCCTAAAATCAGGACCGCTATCAATAACAATTGTTGTATCATTTGTTTCAACCATTATTGAACTTCTAAGTCTTTTGTCTTTCTCGTCTTTCGACTGACAAACATTACAATCGCAAGCTATTACAGGAACGCCTTGTGAGGTACCTGTGCCTAAAAAAGTTATTTTCAATTTATTTGATTTTTTATTTTGATAAAGCAAAAGTAAGGAAAAATGTTAATAAGAAAATTAAAATCATTATATTTGTAAGCCAAATCATATAAGTTTTTTTTAATGAGTGGCATTCTTTATCTTATTCCAACAACTTTAGGAGACAGTGCAATAAATGATGTTATTCCTGATAATGTTAAAAATATTGTAAATTCAATAGATTTTTATATTGTTGAGAATATCAGAACAGCCCGAAGATATCTGCGAAAGCTTGATATAAGTACTCCAATTGATAGTTTAACATTTTATACATTAAATAAACATACAACATCAGATGAACTGACGCAGTTTCTATCGCCAATTTCTAAAAACAATAATGTTGGAGTAATATCTGAAGCAGGAGCACCCGGAGTTGCCGACCCCGGAGCAGACATTGTGAAAATTGCTCATAAAAATAATATTAAAATTGTTCCCTTAGTAGGTCCTTCTTCAATATTATTATCGTTAATGGCTTCGGGCTTAAACGGACAAAATTTTTCTTTTTTGGGTTATATCCCTATAAAAAATCCTGATAGGATAAAAAAGATAAAAGCTATTGAGAAAAATTCGTTTTTGTATAATCAGACACAAATTTTTATTGAAGCTCCTTATCGAAATCAAAGTTTGTTAACAGATATTTTGAAAACTTGTAATGCACAAACACAGTTGTGTATTGCAAGCGATATTACATTGGATAATGAATTTATTAAAACAAAATCAATTGCAGAGTGGAAAAAGAATGTTCCACAGATTAATAAACGACCAACAATTTTTTTGTTGCATAAATATTAAAAAATATATTGTTAAATTGTTATATTGCTAAATTATTAAAATACAAGTAATACTGGAAATAATCATTTAACCATTTAACAATATTTGATTTAATTACTTGTAATTGTAATTAATCATAAGTCAAAAAAAATAGATAAAGTAAAATTTGTAAATAAATATAAATTAAAATAAAAGTCATGATTGAACTAACACAAGAATTTATTCACAGCTTGCCAAAGGCAGAATTACATTGCCATTTAGATGGTTCGATGAGAGTAGAAACAATTATGGAGCTTGCCAAAGAGCAAAATGTTAAGTTGCCTAAAAATGATATTAAACAATTAACAAAATATTTACAAGTAGGTGATAACTGCAAAAGCCTCGAGGAATATTTGAGAGCTTTTGATGTTACATGTTCAGTACTTCAAACTAAAAATTCTTTAGAAAGAGCTACTTATGAGTTAGCCGAAGATTGTGCAAGTGAAAATATCAGATATCTTGAAATAAGATTTTCTCCAATTCTGCATGTAGAAAATGGCTTAACTCTTACTCAGGTTGTTGATGCTGTTTTACAAGGAAAAGCAAAGGCAGAGAAAGATTTTGATATTGTTATAGGTATTATTATTTGTAGCTTGCGACATACCGATCCGGAAACTTCTTTAACTCTGGCTCAATTATGCGTGGCATATAAAAACAGAGGTGTTGTTGGCTTCGATTTAGCCGGTGCCGAAGGTGGTTTCCCTGCAAAAGATCATAAAGAAGCTTTTTATTTAATCAGTAATAATAATATTAATACAACCGTTCATGCCGGTGAAGCTTATGGACCGGAATCTATTCATCAAGCTATTCATTATATTAATGCAAACAGAATTGGACATGGTACTAGATTACGCGAAGACGGAGATTTGTTAAATTATGTTAACGACCATAGAATACCTCTTGAGATGTGCATTTCTTCAAATGTGCAAACAAAAGCGGTTGATTCTTTCGCTCATCATCCTATTAAATTTTATTACGATTACGGTATAAGAGTAACTCTAAATACTGATAACCGATTAATTTCAAACACAACATTGACTAAAGAGTATATGATTGCTATTGAAAAATATGGTTTTAAACCTGATGATATTAAGTATCTTATTTTAGATGGTTTTAAATCAGCCTTTTTGCCTCTTAATCAGAAAGTTAAACTTATTCACCGAATAAGTAAAGAAATGGAAGAAAAAGGTCTTATTGTTAGGAAAGATTATAT
>QMPG01000396.1 GCA_003648455.1 Bacteroidota bacterium | reverse complement strand
TCAACAACTGTAGACTGTTTACTGCTAAGTTCTACCAATCTTAAAATAAGTTCAACATAGCAAAAAAACTAAAAAGTGACACATTAAAGAGGTGCTTTAATTAATAAAAGTCACATGAAGAGATTTATTCTGTAACTGGGTAAGTTGGTAATCATAACATCTACTCATTCGATATTTTATCAGCAATTTGCCTGGCATCTAAGCAATACTTGTCATCACCCTGCAATTTCCATTCGCCAGTTTTTTCAATGTAAAACCTAACTGTTTTCTCTACAACTTCTGAATAACCACCATATGATGTTAACATATTCTGCACCTCTTCCATGTAGTCACTCCTGCTTAATTCATTATTTTTCACAAGATCCCACAACCTATTCATCTGTTTAGATTTGTCCTTATAAATAGGGTCAATCGTTTTATAGGCCATTAAAAAAAGTGAAAGTGCTTTTGCTTCCGGTGATGGTTTTTCTGTATTTTTTTTCATACTTTCTGTTGTTTATAAAAATAAATGTCTAAATGTAATAAATCATTGTCAATGATATTAAAATAAAGAGCACAATGAAAAGTAGTCAAGTGTCAGCCTATGATTTAACATCAGTCGTTTTGCTTGTTTCATTCGGTCTATCGATTATTTGTTATTTGGCTTTTTCACATGACCAACTGGCGCAGCCGTGCGCCTAATACAGACACACTTTCAAATCTGCAAAATACCTAATTGTAAGCATGATGTATAGCTTTTATTGTGTACTGGCTATTTTACTACTACAAAATCTCTAAAATTATTTTTATCTATCACTATTCCTTCTGCATTATAGATTTCAATAAATTTCTTAGGAAATTTCGCTTTCTTGTTTTTCCACTTAAATTCATATGCATAAATTTTACCATTTATTTCTTCAACAAAATCAATTTCTTGCTGTTGTTTTGTTCTCCAAAAATACATATTTGCGAAAGTGTCCTTATATAGATTCCCCTTTCGCCGTTCTGACACTAAAAAGTTCTCCCATAAAGCACCCTTATCAATTCTCAAATCAAGTTGATTAAAATTCCCAATAATCATATTTCTGATACCATTATCATAAAAATATATTTTTCGATTTTGTTTTATTTCGTTTCTTATGTTTCTGCTAAAACTATTAAGTCTGAAAATGATATAGCCTTTTTCCAATATCTCAATATATTTTTGAACTGTAATTTTATTAATACCAATCGTTTGTGATAACTCATTATAATTAACCTCACTCCCCATTTGCAAGGCAAGTGCTTGTAATAATTTTTCGAGAACTTCTGGTTTTCTTATTTCTGAAAAGGCTAATATATCTCTGTATAAATAACTATTTACAAGATTTTTTAAAGTTTCTCTTTCTTTGCCCTGATTATTAATTACTTCGGGATAAAATCCATATAACATCCGATTTTCAAGTTGTTGCTCTGACTTTATAAATCCAATCTTCTTTTCATATTCTTCCCAAGAAATAGGGAACATTTCATATTCCCATTTCCGTCCCGTTAATGGTTCATTTAATTCATTTCCAAGATCAAAGGAAGAAGAGCCACTAACAAATACTTGAACATCCTTAAACTGGTCTGTTATTATTTTTAAGGTTAAACCTATTCCCTTTATCCTCTGAGCTTCGTCAAGAAAGATAAATTTATTATCGGCAATAATAGTTCTTATTTGTTCTGTGTTTGGATTTGATAATAAATTTCTGGTTGTAGGATCATCAGCGTCTAAAAACAGATAATCTATTTCTTTCAATATTTTTTTAATAAGCGTTGTTTTCCCAACCTGTCTAGCACCAACAACAACAATAGCTTTTCCACTATTAATCTTGTCTTTTATTGTTTTTTCTAAATTTCTTGAAAACATTTTTTATTTCAAAAGTACTACAAATCATCGTAATGACCAAATATGATAACTAAAAGTCATTATACTGGCCGAAAAACCACTCATTTGCTAGTGTACAACACAAGTGTTTACATAGCACCTTTATTTGTTACAAGGTCTCAATGACCAAAGGTTTTATTTTGAACACAGTGTTATTTGTTGTGTTTCAAATTTACAAACAAAAATGAAAAAAGAAGAGAATTATCAAAAATGAAAGCTCAATTGTACATAGAATAGCGTTGAACTAATTTCAGACTCCATGGGTATTGAATCAAAAACCTACTGTATGCGTAGATTTTACAGAATAATTTTATCATTGCACAAATTTCAATACTGTAAAGTTATAAATTATTTCTACAAGAGTCAAGTAGTTTAAGAAAAGAACACTGTAGGTTTAGTTCAACGTTTGGTATAAGAATAGTAGCCGATTTCGTTGCTCAAATCTTTCAATTTACGAAGAGGCTGAAGCGAGATACAACCCTTGAATTTACTACTATCTCGCTTATTTTTTATATACATTGTTAACTACTTTTTTTATCTTCCACAACATTTTTTATATTTCTTTCCACTACCACATGGACAAGGTTCATTTCTTCCAACCTTTTTCTCTGTCTTAATAGGTTCAAGTATCCTACTTTCCTTGTACGTGTTGTTATCTTGGTTAGTATCAAATAAATCATCTAATAGAGAGGTGTTATAATTGTTTTTATCAGTTTTACCTCCTTCAATAATATGAGCGGATAATTTTCCTATATTTGCTAATTCTTTTGATATTTCACTTCGTAACCTTGTAAATTTCTGATGTGTAAAAAGTATACTTTTTTTGAATATTTTTTCTTCTTCAATGAATTCAATTGTTGAAACACTATCGGGTTTCTCCCACAAGTGAATAAAATTTGAGTTCCACAAATCACTTGTAAATTGCCCTATCACTTTTCCTTTTAATATTCTTGTTATCTCAATAAAGTTATCAAAAGTATTCTGTTTTATAATTTCTATTGCTTTTAGGAAATCATATACATATACACTTCCCCAGAGTACAGCTATCATTTCTGATTTATTATCAATAAACATATCTCCTGATAAACTTGAAAGGTACTTTTCTAATTCATCAATTTTCACTTGAAAATAATCATTAGGACTACATCTCTTTTTGTCATTATTTTCAGCCAAAAATATCAAAATTTTATCCCAAATTTTACCACTTATGGCAAAAGAAATTTTACGTTCATGCATATACCTTAAAAAATATATTTCAAGAGTTATAATAAAGTTCTGCCTATCATTTAGGAAATTATTTATAATATCTTCTTTTGTGTGTTGTTCACGCATTCCGGTTTCAACTGCAGAAAGAAAATCATTATTAAAATCAAAATCATATTTGTTAAGTTTTGCTAGAAAAGTTTTGGTATCAAAATCATCATTTAAATAGAATTCTTCTAATGTCAAGTAAAATTTACTTAACGCTAAATCATGTCCTGCATTTCCTATTAACTTATCAGAAGTCACTACTTTTTTGTAATTTTTAGTTATTGCTGCATTCAAAATATCTGTATATCCATAGAAAAGCAATTTCCTAAAAGAGATTAAATACTTGTCAAAATCGCGAGTTGGATTTAAGATATAGTTGGCGAATGACCCCTCAACTTTATTATAATCTTGATGGAAGCAATAATAATCAGTTGAAAAATCATCAAAATATTGAAAATTCGCTTCATATAATTTTGGTTGTTTTCTTTGAAGTAATTCTGAAAATTTAATAACATTTTCAAAATTCTTTGCTACTTCATGATGTCCTCTCGTTTCTAATATTACCTCTTCAACGTCATAATTTTCAGTAAATTCCTTTGGTAATTCTTTTGAGAAAAAATCGTAAGTTATTTCAAATATTTCTAAAATGTCTTCATTTATATATTTATCCCAAAATTCTTTTGTTGTTACTGTCATATGATTT
>QMPG01000395.1 GCA_003648455.1 Bacteroidota bacterium | reverse complement strand
TCATCCAGAGGTTCTGCAGCATCCACAAGATTTTCGAGGTCAGCAAGTTTTGCAGCATCTTTAATCTGTTGAATTTTTGTTTGGTGTTCGGTTGTTTTTTCCTCAATAGTTTGGTTTATCTTATCGTTCAGTTCAATTTCTATTTCGGATAGTTGTTCTTTTTCGATAAGCTGCTCTTCCAGCTTTAGTTTTTCAGTATCCCATTTTCTGTTTTGCAGCGCAATTTCTTTTTCCAGCCCCTCTTCAAAATTAGCTATTCGTGAATCGCTAAGTACCTGGTCCGCTTTCAGGATTAGTTCTTTTACTTTTGCTTCTGCATCGACTTGTTTAGAAAGTGATTCGTTGTATGCTTTGGCATATTCAACGCTTCCAACTTTATAAATCTTCAGTTTATCCCGGATAAATTTTAACTCTTGAATTAAAAGTTGTCCTTTATATTCATCTTCAGATATTTTTCCTTCCAGATGTTGTTTTTTGATTGCTGCTGTAACCAGGTTATGTTCTGCTGTTACTGCATCAATTTTTGCTTTCAGCAAAGATTTAGCTGCAGCAATATCTTTTTTGCGTTGTTCTTCAGAAGTAAGTGCATTTTTCTTCCGGGCAGCATCGATGTCGTTTTCCACGGCAGTGATTTTTGCTGCAACCCTGAGATAATCTTCGGTGCCTACTTTGATATTTTTCAATGCCGTTTGATAGGTAGATAGTTTCTCTTCCAATTCAGTGAGAGTATCTGTACCTATTGAATCGGCAATTTTCTCAGCATTAAAAATATCGTCCAATGTTGATCCGGATTGTTTGAATTGTACAATTCTATCTTGAAGATTATCGATTCCCTCCTGCATTGTACTGGCTGCTTCTTTTCCATTATTGGCAGCATCAATGGCATTCATGGAAAGTCCGACATAAGCGTTTCCTCCGGATTTAAAGATGTTAACTGTTTTTTGCCATAACGAAGCTTGTGCGTTGTGAGCAAAAAGTTCTTTTTGTTTTGCTTGTTGAAGTAGCAGTTCTGCTTCTGCGAGTTCAATTGTTTTATTGATTTTTGTTTGCAGGTCAAGTTTTTGCTGAATTGACATTTTGTTCAGCGCGCTCATTTGTTTATCTACGCCGGTGTAGGTTTCTGTCAGAATCTTGTTTGCTTCGGCAAGGTTCCTGGTTGCTTCTGCTTTCTCTTGTTCTCTGGCAACTGCCTGAGCGCTGTATTTGTCGTAACTTTTTATTGCGACAACCAACAAACCAATCGCAGCGATTACTAACCCGACAGGGTTTGCCAATAGTGCTTTTCCAAATGCCTGTTCATAGAAAATAGCTTTTTTCAGCGCAGCAACATTTGCCACTTGTGCCGCAGTGCTTTTTCGCATAAACATAATTTGGATTTTCATGGCAGCGACTTTCGTGGTCGATGCCATGACAAGTGCTGCGTTCCACATTAGCTCCAATTTGTTTATGATGTTTTTCCTGACTTGTAAAGCAATGCTCGATAGAAGAGCAGCATTGTAAGCCATCAGTGCGCTGGCAAGAGATATTAATACAATTTGATTCTTGCGGATGAAATCCGGTAACAGAACTAATCCTTTTATCATATATGTAATCAGGTTAGTTGATTTTAGGAAAACAGGATTAATAGTTTCGCCAAAGGTTATCATTGCAAGTGCAAGTTTGTTTTTTGCCTGTTGCAGTTTTGTAGCTGTGTTATCCGTGTTTTTTCCTGCCTGTTCAAAGGCAATGCTTGTGTCGGTAATTCCTTTACGAAAGCGTACAAACTCGCTACGGTTTTTAACTAATATTTCAGCCATTTTAGCGTGGCGAAGCCCAAAGAGGTCAACGGCACTTTCGCCGTTGGCAAATCGGTATCTTAACTCTTCCAAAGCTCTTCCAATATCAAAAACACCATCTTTATAACCTATTTGTTGGGCTTTCATTTTAAGGAAGGTTCTGTCAAGACTAGTTCCGGCTGCTGCGGCTTCAGAAAAACTCGGTGCAATAGCTTCAGTTAAAGCGATATTATCTTCCAGAGAAAGATTCATCAGATTTAGTGTTGTACCACTTTTCTCGATAACAGCGGTTAGATATGGAATATTGGCAGCACCGAGTTTAGAACCGGCAGCCATTGCATTTATAATCCTGTTAGCTTCCGATGCTCCGAGATTGTGTTGGTTCATCGCCATTGTAAGACCTTTAACAGCAGGTTCAAGGTCAGACTTTGCAGCTTCGGAAAGTATAATCCCGGCTTTAGTAACTTCGTGCAACGCTTCCTTATTTTTAAGCAGTTCCGGGCGTTGAGAACCAACTTTAGTATAAGCATCCACAATATCGGTGGCAGATTGTTTTATCCTTACCCCTGATTTTGTTATAGCAATGGAAGTTTCTTTTGCAGTATCGCCCAACCATTGAAGCTGTCTTCCTTCCAATCCTGTAAGTGCAGAAAGGTTGTCCAGGCGTTCTTCAAAATCCATTGCAGCTTTAGCAGCCTTTCGCAGTCCCATTACAACAGCCATTATAGATGCGACTGCAGCCATGGCACCAGACATATATTTGTTTGCAGTATCGGCAGCACGACTAAGACTAAACCAGCCCTGTTGTGTCTTTCTAAGGTCAGCCTGATGTTTATTCATTATGCCGCGAAGCATCCCTATTTTAGTTGCCTGGGCTTTATACTCTTTGCTTCCAATAATCATGCGATTCTGTGCAGATTGCATTTTCATCATCTCCTTACGGATAGAAGCAATATCGTTACGAACCTCTTTGTCGTTAATATAAAGATTGATTCGCCGGGTATATCTTTCGGCCATACTGTAATATTTTCAGCCAAATTACATTGAGGGCAGCCGAAACGAAAGGACAAAATAGATAAGAATGAATGAGCTTATTTTTGTTGTGTGCGTGGAAAGGAGAAAGCAAATGTTTGGAATAATCCCGCAGGGTTACTTTCAAACTTTTGCTGTGGGAAGCTTTGAGGTTATTTCCAATTTATTCCCGAAATTGGAAATGTCCGCAGAAGCGATGGCATTTAAAGCATATATTTTTTGTTTTATAACAACCAAAAAAAAGCCCGGTTTCCCGGGCAATATTTTTAGAATGGTAAATCATCTGTTTGAGTTTGCATAGATTCCATCTCTTGTTTGTCTGCGATTTTATCAGCTTCGATTTGTGCTTTTGTTCTACGTTTTCTTTTAGGTTTTGGAGTTTCAATAGTTTTTTCTTCTTGTGGAGCATCTTCGGTTTCTTCTACTGTTGTTGCATAAACTGTGTGAGTGTGACCGAATTGGTCTTCATTTCTCAAAGTTGCTACTTCAAAAGTTATGTACTCTTTTTCTTTGTACTCATGTACGAATTTCATCATTTCTTCCACATTCAATGTGATTTTTACGATGTCCAATACTTGACCTGATTTTGTTGAAACTTCTCTTCCTTTTCCGATGTAATTTTTTTGAAATCTTTTCATGATATTTATTTTTTATAGTTTAAAATTCATGCAGATTTTGCTACTGGAAATTAGGGTGCACAATGAGGAATTGGAATACCGTTCCGTCAGTAGACGGACAAGTAATGAGGTTATGCCGAGAAAATCATTGAGCATTTATTTACCCTAACCACGAAGTTTTCCTGTCGCTTCTTAGCATGTGATTTCTGAACGGCGAAAAATATATCCTTGAAGAGTATCTATGATTATCACAAAAAAGTCGGAAAAGGAAAGTTGCAAAGAAAATCAGTTTTGACAAGTGCAAGGAGATTGTAAAAGTCACTGAGTTAGATTAGAAATATTCGGATAGGATTACAAATGGTTTACATAACCCGGAAGTAATGAGAAATGTGGACCGGGCACACTTCCGGTTTATACAATAGTTGAAAATGGAGCTTAT
>QMPG01000394.1 GCA_003648455.1 Bacteroidota bacterium | reverse complement strand
TTTAATAAATCAATACTTCTTTTATGGTAATTTTTGTTCACTGAATTATTTCGTTTAACAAAAGATTTAACCATTGTTCTGAAACTATAAAATCCTCTCCACGTTGAAGGAATAAGAACAGTATGTTCTTCCTTAATCTTTAGTGAACAAAATAATCTTGGAAATTCTTCTAATATCCAATGATAATACCCTTCGCCCCAATAATTAAAACCTAATAAATAAGTTCCTTCCTTTTTAATTCTTTTCTTAAATATAAATGTAAATAAAATATATGTTTTATTTAGCCATTTTATGTGAGATGCCTGGTGTAAACTATGTTTAAATATTTGAAAATTTTTGAAAACCACACCATCTTCTGTAACATAAACGTTGTTTAGTTCATATATATAGGTATTATCTATAGGTTTTATAAATTCCTTATTAAAAAAAGGAAAGTCTTTGTTTTGATAATTAACAGGCAATTTTCTTTTAGAAACTAATCCTTTTACTAATAACTTCTTTGTAGTTTTCATATTAACTTGCAAATACTATGTTTCTTGTGTTTTTTAAATAACAGATTAACAAAACTCGTTTAATTTGTTTTTAAGTATTTTTTTGCCTCTTTAATAATTTTATCCACACCTTGCTCTAAAGTAGTTTCAAAATGAAATTTCTTCGCAGTTTCATTAGCTTCAATCCTCACACTATACCCTTTTTCTTTACCCAATTCAAGTGTAGTGCCAATTTTTGTAGTGATTATTTTTGCCAAATCTTTAATTTTTATCCACCGATTATTGGTCATATCAACTTCTTTTAGACCCATTTCCCTCATTCTAATAAGATTTTTAACTGTATCTTCCATAAAAATAAATTGGCGTTCTTCTTCACCGTTAGTTAAAAGTTTTATTGGTTGCTTTTGCAATGAGCGAACAACTAAATCAGGAATAATATGTGATTTTTCACCTGGTGTTTCCCAACCATATACATTCCAAAATCGTACAATATTTCCATTTAAAATTCTACTCCATTCCTCGCCCAATTTCTTAGTAACTCCATAGGCATTATCATAACTTGCCAGTTGCGATGAGACAAACATAAAAGGGATTTGTGTGGATTTTAAAAAAGAAAAAACGTTCTCGCAGATTCGTGTATTATTTTGAATTATCTTTAGCTGATTATCAGCATTATATAAATATTTGGCTCCACCAACATCCCATGCCAGAAACCAAACATAATCAACATTTTTATAATTAAATAAGTTAAGGGTTCTTAAATCAAACCCAATTTTAAGGTCTAAATTAATTACCTCTTCTCCTTGGTCTTTAAGCTCTTTACACAAAGCAGAACCTATTGTTCCCGAACCTCCTAAAACTAAATTTTTTCTATTTGCCATATATTATTTTTTATCAATTTCGTATTATTACTTTCTAATCCCCAATTTTCTTGATTCCTGTAAGGAATATTTTGAAATAAGTTAAAGCCATGTGTTCCATTTCTTCCATGTATCATTGATTCTTTGTGATCTAAATGAAAATGATGACCTATTACCATTGGCTTTATTCCTAAATATAATAAATTGTTTTTCCCGTTTTCATCAACTCCGGCTCGTACATTATTTAAAGTTTCATCATATCCCGTTGATTCAATCCAATTAGACTTGTGTGTTAATACAAAATTTCCAACAACACTTTGTAAAATCATATTCGCAGAAAAACTATTTAAAATAATATCCTTTTTTCGAATCCACTCTGTGTCAATTGATTTATTATGCCATTTTACATTATTATAATGTGTTCCATAAACATATCTTTTATTTAAGCCTTTTTTCATATTATTAACAACATCTAATCCAATAAGTATATCTGAGTTAATTAACAACATCCATTTATTTGTAGCTTTTCTTATACCAACATTTTTCCCAAAATATTCCATAACAGGCATTTTAGGGTTTGCAGTTATAGTATCATGAATTTCTTTTGGTACAATATAGCATTTTGCATTTTTATACCGTTCAACAATCCAATCGCAATCGCTTGGTTTATTAGGAATTTGATTCCATTCAATATAAATTAATTCAGGGTTAGGTAATATTGAAAGATTCCAATCTAAGGTTGTACGCAGCCTCTCGGTAAAATCCCCGCCATAATTATCATTTCTACCAACAACAACAACAGAAATTGCATCAACTTTCTCTTTTTTTGACAAGTCAAGCATTTTCTTAAATTTCCATTGTAACTTTAACCATTGCTGATAGTAAAAGTTTTTTCGCCATTGAATGGCAGTTTTTAGTTTATTCATTTTTTCACCTCCCAATATCCTGATTTTCTTCCACCAATACGCTTAATTGTTTTTTTCTCCTGCAGATACTCTAAATCACGCAATATAGTTCTTCTATTTACAGATAGATAATGTGCAATTTCATCAATTGTAATTTGTGAATTTTGTTCAATTATTTTAACAATATCAGCATGCCTAATCTCTTTAGTGACATCTTTAGTGACATCTTTAGTGACATCTTTAGTGACATCTTTATTTTTAAATAATGTAATTTGGAAACCATTAGATAGCTCTTCGAATAAAGGATCTGGCAAATTATTATCGGAACAAGCATTTGTAATTATAGAAATACCTCTTCCCCAGGTTTCGATATACCCCGATCTAAAAAACACATTAGCAATCTCAATATTTCGAGGTTTAGAAGGGTGATTTTTTTTTAATGATTCTATTGTCATATCCTTAGGTAATTGTCCCTCATTCCATAAAACCAATTTTTTGTTATAAATACTTAGTTGAATGTGTACACCTGTATAATCTTTATGTACTATAGCATTTAAGACAGCCTCTCTTAAAGCCTCTTCCGGATATTCTAATTTTTCAATACGTTGTAAGCCATCATAAAATATTTCATATTTAAGATACTTTGTTTTAAGTATTTCCAGTACTTTATCAGGCATGTCAAAAACATTTCCTTCAATAACATCTTGCGTTTGAAGCTCATAATCATTATCTATGAACTTACCTATCCGAAAACTAACTGCACTAAAAAACTTTAAAGGATTTTTGCCAAATAATAAAATTGCCGCGTTTTTTAACTTCCCTTCTTCATTTATTAAGTGCAAGTTTTCAAAAAGTATTTTTATGTCTTGATTTATTGCATTTATAGAAATACGATTTGTTTTTGTTGCCTTTTCTACAAAATGCATTACACTTTCTTTATTAATATCGTCAATAGAAGCACTATCTAATGATAGTTCATCAAAAGATTTACCTATCTTCCTTAAGATAAAAGTGTGAAGTTCTTGACCTGTTATTTCTTGAACAGTACTCCCACTCCGAATATAATATTTACCTTTATACGAAATAGGAACAGAATTTTGCAACACTTTTATTTCTAAAATTGATTTGTTGTTTTTTGTAATAGAATTTACATTTAATGTAATACCCAAAAATTGAATTGCTTTATTTGGTATGTTTTCTAACAAAGTCTTTGTGTTTGTGATGCCAATAATATAGCCATTGTCATTAATCCCCACAAAAAGAGTCCCTCCATTTGTATTTGCAAAGGCACATATTTGTTTAAAATATTCATCTTTCCAAATTTCTTTATATTCTATGTTTTGGTTTTCTTGCATTAAGCTACTTTATTATTGCTTATAATTGTTGAATCTAAATTCTAGTGACAATTAAAATTTAGCATTTCTGTAAAAATCCCCGCCATAATTATCATTTCTACCAACAACAACAACGGAAATTGAATTAACTTTCTCCTTTTTTGAAAAATCAAATCTCTTCTTAATTTCCCAATACAATTTCAACCACAGTTGATGGTAATAATTTTTTCGCCATTCAATGGCTGTTTTTAATTTATTCATAATTTATTAAATTCCATTTTGAT
>QMPG01000393.1 GCA_003648455.1 Bacteroidota bacterium | reverse complement strand
TGCGGTCGTGGTATCTAATGCAATTGATGCCATTTGAGAGGCTTGAGCCGTATGCGGTGAAAGTCGCATGTACGGTTCTTAGGAGAGGGAGAAGCCGTGAGGCTTCTTCCTTATCCGACAATAAAAATTAGGAGAAATCCAAAACTAAACAAAGGAGGTGAAAATGAAAAAAAAAATTATTTTACAAGCAATATTAATACTATTTATTTTGTTATTGGTAGTAGGCTGCAATAAGGTACCAAAATTTGATCATTATGGTGTTTATGTAAAAGGTAATAAGGGATTCACAGAAATCAAAGGTTACGAATGGAGTGGAATGAATGCTGTTTGTCAAAATTCTCATAATTATGATCTTACACCAATTCTTGTTAAAGATAAATTTGAAATTTATGTTTATTCTCCTAAAGCAAAATTAATGAATTATAAATTACTTGAACCCAATTTAAAAATTGAAGAAGGAAATATTGTTCATGCTGTTTATGCAGTTGGGCTTAATAGTCCGGGACCTGAAATTTATATAAAACCCATTGGTAAAAAAGATGATATGGTAAAGATAGTCTTTCAAGATAATAGTGGAGTTTTAATTCTCCTAAATAAAGACAAAAATATAGGGTATCTTTTTAACTTAAAAAAGAAATCTAATAAATCGAGTGCAAATTTTAATCGTCAAGAAATTCTATTAAATCTTAATAAAATAGCATCAGCAGCAGAAGTTTTCTATAAGACACCTGTTTCTCATGGAGGTGCAGGTAGAAGCTGGTCATCCGGAATTGATGATTTTGGTAAATCGTTAAGCTATTATAGTTATAACGCTTCTACAAACACACTATTAACCAGGCATGGATCATTTATCTTTTCATTAAATAGTGATAATACTGTTCTCACTATCATCGGTATCGGTGACGAAAAAGGTAAGGATAGATCAACCGGTGTTAAAGCAACATTAACTATTTCTGGAGCAGCAGATTTGACCGAAACAAAAATCAATAATTAGAAATTCCATTTACAATTAGCAACAATGAAAATATAGAGAAATCTAAAAAAAAAGGAAGGTATAGAATGTTTAAAAAAATTTTGATTCCAATAATA
This sequence comes from Bacteroidota bacterium, assembly GCA_003648455.1. Next base: position 2,795 of record QMPG01000393.1, on the reverse strand, counting down.
ATACTATCTGTATTAGTAGCATTGGTTTCAACAGTAGTTAAGTCTTGCGGTCCCAAGGCAAACACAAATCGTAATTATATGCTAGTAGAAATAGGTAATTTTAAATATAAACTTTTTGATTACTATAAACAGCCACGTCATTATGGAGGAGGTGGGAAAAATTGGAATTCTGCTGAATCTCTTTGTAGTTGGATGAATTGTAGTTATCCATATAAGACTAATAATGGAACTTATCATTTCGTTATAGATGGTGATGATCTAAGCATCATAGGCACTGGTAATGTAATCGGTAAAGATGGTTCAACCAATGTTAGAGTAACTGTAAAAATTAATGGTGAGTCAAAGTCAATCATAACAACGATCAATAATTAAGATTTCAGATAATTATGATGTTGATTAGCGGGAAAAAATAAAAAATGGAGGAAACATGAAAAAAAAACAGTTAATTTTTGGAGTAATTTTAGTAATTATTTATTTAATTAGTGGTTGTTCATCTAAAGAGGGACGAAAACTGACCGGCAAAGTAACAAATGCAGAAAATTTACCTGTTAAATATGCAGGTATTGTTATTAGTTATTATTCTGAATCAATTGCTAAATATCCCAATAATTCTTCAACAATAAATTTCAGATATCCTGTATATTATCCATCAAACGTAAGAATGTGGATCTCACATCACAATAAAGATGATGTTGTTAAATTTTTATCAGAAGGTATTGTAACAATGGTGGGATCAAGCAGTGTATCTTGGGATACTAAAAACGAACAAGGCGAATTTGTAGTAAACGGTATTTATGATTTACATGTAAAATTTAGTATTGGTGATGATGTAAAAAATACTCTTATAGTTCCAACTGCCCTTCTAAGAGACGAGTATTCTACCGGAAACAATAATTTCACTAAATATAAATATCTCGCTTATACTGATGAAAACGGTTATTTCAATATCGACACAAATACATTACCTATGTTTAAGAAATATGAGAAAATGTATGTGTATGGCAAATCAATTAATGATTTTCGACTTTCTGATCATGTCAGAATATGGGCTTTACATTCAGATTATTCACCTACTTTTGAAGATATGGTTTTAATAAATAAAAAAAGGCCAACAGAAGTTTTTTTAAAATTTCAATAACTAATTAGAATTATAATTAGGGATTTCCAAATGAAAAAGACAATGATTTCATTATTACAGTCCATTATTATTTCTTTTCTATTTATTTCAGCACTGAGTTGTTCTAAAACCTTTGAATGGCAATGGGCAACCAAAGCCGGTGGAGATAGTAATGATTTCGGAAAAGCAATAACAACAGATGAGAACGGAAATATATACATAACAGGTTCTTTTAGTGATTTTGCAACTTTTGGGACTTATCTCCTTACTAGCAGTGGTGGTGAAGATATTTTCATTGCAAAAATGGATGCATCCGGTAAATGGACAAAAGCAATCAAGGCCGGTGGCCGTAATAATGATTCCGGAAATGCAATCACAATAGATGAGAAAGGAAATACTTATATAACAGGTTCCTTTACTAAAGAAGCATACTTTGGATCAAAACATCTTACTGCTAATGGTGATAATGATATTTTTGTCGCAAAATTTAATTCACTTGGTTACTGTTTATGGGCAATCAAAGCTGGTGGAAAATTTAGTGATGTAGGAAGAGCAATCACGATAGATGGTTCAGGAAATACTTATATAACTGGTTCATTCAGCAATGAAGCAACCTTTGGTCCTCATCATATTACCTGTCGTGGTCGTACAGCTATTTTTGTGGCAAAGATGGATTCAAATGGTAAATGGTTGTGGGCAAAACAATCTGAAGGAACCGGAGGATATGCTATTTCAAGTGATAATAATGGGAATATTGCTATCTTAGGCTATTTTTATGACAACGCGAACTTTGGCTCAATTACTCTAGAAACTTATAAACCTTATGACATTTTTGTTGCAAAGATGGATGCATTCGGAAACTGGTTATGGGCAACCAAAGCCGGTAGAGAAGGTAATGTTGAAGAAATCGCAATTACAACAGATGATACCGGAAATAGCTATATAACAGGTTCTTTTTATGGTACAGCAACCTTTGGTTACAATTATCTTTCTTGTAGCGGTGGTTGCAATATCTTTGTAGCAAAAATTGATACGGATGGCAACTGGTTATGGGCAAAACAATCTGAAGGGATGACTCCAAGTAATGGAACCGGAATTGCAGTTGATGATTCAGGGAACAGCTATATAACTGGTTTTTTTTCAGGTTCAACAACCATTGGAATCAATTCTTTTACGAATCAATTTGGTAATAGTATTTTTGTAGCAAAGATAGATAAAGCTGGTAATTGGTTGTGGGCAACAAATGCCGATGGAAAAAATTTAGGAAGTACAACGGAAATTGCATTAGATAATGCAAATAATGGGTACATAACAGGTAATTTTAATAATACCATAAATTTTGATTCTCATTCACTTAAAAGTAATTCTTATTATGATATTTTTGTAGCTAAATTTAATGATTGATTTCGTAGAAATACTTATTTATAAAAGAGAAATGTATCTCAACTTTGTTAATCTTTTTTTTAGTTTCAACAAATAATCAATTAATAATTTTTATGATAAAGCCACTAACAGGCGCACCCACATTGAGCAAGAAGTCAGATTGAAAGAGTTCGTGGCGTGCGCAGAACATTAATCAACATTCCGCTTCGCTCCATGTTGATTAACGGCCGGCGTGACACTATCAAAAACTCGCAAACGGAACGAAGCGAAACGTTGTTTAAAAATGCGTCCACGG
>QMPG01000392.1 GCA_003648455.1 Bacteroidota bacterium | reverse complement strand
TTGAAAACACAGGAAAACTTGAAAGTAGTATTGATTTTCAAATTTTATTAAACAATATTTTGATTAGAAAAGGTTTAGAACCACAAAACGGTGAACATTTAGATCAAATTATTAGCGAATTAAAAAAAGGTAATAACGAATAAGTTTCCTTTGTTTAAAATCTTACCATCAAATGTTCAAAACTGTAAGGCTTGTAAGATTTATAATACAATTCATCTATATGTATTCTGACAGAACTGATTTAAAAAGATGCATTATATAGTGATAAATAATAAAGCATGAAAGCACAACAAAGGCTCTACGTAATTTGGGTAACGTGCTATTATTGAATCTTTTAGTATTGAGTGAAATTAGTAGTAAATTTAATATTAATCGTTTCAAAATCCCAAACTACGCATATTCAAACCATTCTGCGTCATTAGATACAGATATAATACAGATAACATTTGGATAATTCATAAAATCAATATACTTTTACATTCAGATAATATATAGATACTTTATGGATAAATATTTAAATAAGTTGTATTTTGATTTCTTAACGAACCAAAAAATACTCAATCTGATTGCAAAAACTGATTTGTATAAAGGAAAATGGAATATAATTGAACGACAGGAAAACACATATTTGAAAGAATTAAGAAAGATTGCAACGATTGAAAGTATCGGTTCATCAACAAGAATTGAAGGAGGGACATTAACAGATAAAGAAATTGAAGAATTGCTTGCAAATGTAAAGATAACCGAACTAAAAACAAGGGACCAACAAGAAGTTGTAGGTTATTATGACACGCTTGAACTTATTTATGAAAACTTTGGCAACATTAAACTAACCGAAAATTACATTAAACAATTACATCAAAATTTGTTAAGGCACAGCGATAAAGACACTCGCCACAGAGGACAATATAAATCATTATCTAACAAAGTTGTAGCGAATTATCCGGGCGGAACACAAAAAGTAATATTGAACACAACGGATGTTCATCTTGTTGAAAGTGAAATGAATTATTTAATTAATTGGACAAATGAACAGCTTGAAAAAAAGGAAATTCACCCGTTAATTGTTATTCCTCATTTTGTCTATGAATTTTTGTCAATCCATCCATTTCAAGACGGAAATGGTAGATTGTCAAGATTATTGACCACACTTCTGTTACTGCAGAATGAATATATGTTTATTCAATATGTATCTTTTGAAAATCTTATTGAAAAGTCAAAAAAAGAATATTACCAAGCTCTAATGAAAGGACAAAAAAACAGGAACAAAGAAAATGAAAGCATATCAAAATGGACACTGTTCTTTCTTGAAAAATTGAATGAATTAACTCAAAAACTTGATGCAAAATATGATATTTTCAAAACAAAAGGTGGATATTTAAATGAACGCCAAAAAGAAATAAAAGAATATATCAAGAAAAATCAACCGCTAAAAATATCTGACATAGCAAAGAAATTTGAAAAAATAAACATAAATACAATAAAAAAGGATTTGCAATATATGAAACGAGAGAAAGGAATTAAAACAATAGGAAAAGGGAAAGGAACTGTATATTTTGTAGATGATGATAAAAAATAACGAACGCAGAACAATGCATATAAGGCATTGGGCGATAATCGGTTAAATTGATATTTATGTATATAAATAAACGGCATAGTAAATTAAAAAGTTGGAGCTTTGAAAATGGGTAATGGAATCTGGAGGGTATTTTATAGAAACGTATTTTTAGGATACTTTGACGAAAATGAATTAAGAACAAAAGAAATATCAGTAAGGTTAGAAACTAATTTAGTGTAAAGTCTAATCTATAACTTTTGTAAACGATGTATCTTAACGAACAGGCTAAATCGAGTTAGTAGAGATAAATAAAGCGTAACCTAAATAATTATAGATCAAAATAACTTAAATCTAAGTTCAAAATGAAAAGAAGTACAGTTAAATTAAACATTATTGCATTTTTACTATGCGCACTTTTTTCTATTAACCAGGTAATAGCCTGTTCAAGAGTTGTATACCAGGGTCCTAACGGAACAATTATTACAGGTCGAAATATGGACTGGAAAACAGAAATCCCTGCAAATCTTTGGGTTTTCCCAAGGGGCATGGAGCGAAACGGAGAAGTAGGAACAACCTCAATTAAATGGAAATCGAAATATGGTAGTGTAGTTGCAAGTTCATGGGATATAGCTGCCTCTGATGGAATGAATGAAAAGGGACTTGTAGGTAATTTATTATGGCTATCCGAATCTGAATATCCTGAATTTGAAGAGGACAAAGACAAACAAGGATTGTCAATATCGTTGTGGCTACAATATGTATTAGATAATTTTGCAACTGTAGCAGAAGCCGTTACAGCACTTAGCAAAGAGGAATTTGTAGTGGTTTCTTTTAATCTTCCCGGTTCTGATAGATTCACAACTCTTCACTTGTCTCTTTCAGATAAAACAGGTGACAATGCAATTTTTGAATACATTAATGGTAAACTTGTTATACATCATGACAAGTCATATACCGTAATGACAAATTCTCCAATTTTTGAAGAACAATTAGCAATAAATACTTACTGGAAAGATATTCCGGGTACAATAATGCTTCCGGGTACAAACCGTGCAGCCGACCGATTTGTAAGAGCATCATTCTACATAAATGCAGTTCCAAAAACCGATAGCATTAAAATTGCTATTCCAACAGTGTTCAGTGTTATCAGAAATGTTTCGGTTCCTTTTGGTATCTCAACACCTGACCAGCCAAATATCTCATCAACCCGATGGAGAACTGTAGCAGACCATAAAAATTTAGTGTATTATTTTGAAAACGTGCTTAATCCTAATGTTGTATACTTAGATTTCAAGAATATCGATTTTAGTGAAAAAGGGAAAGTAAAAAAACTTGATTTGGATAATAACGAAAACTATTCAGGAGAATCATCAAATCAATTGAAAGAAGCCGAACCTTTTAAATTCACAGGAATAGAATAAGTATTCCTTATACAAATCAACAAAAGCCCGAACCGCTAACAAAGAACTGAGCTAAAATCCAAAGAGGGTGTAAACTAAACTCTGTCCAACACGTAGAAACGTATTATGGACATAGAAAACAATGAAGAGCTTCAGAAGAAAGTTTTAGAACAACTCAAAAGTGGCAAATCCCTCTTTGGTAAAGACGGTGAAAGATTCTCAACTTAATAAGTTCTGATTTTTTAACTTCTTATAAAATCATGTGGGTAATCGGGCTTACGATTCTGAAAAGTTAAAACAGACTCTTTTTTAATTACACCATCCTCGATATTGACAGCCTTTTGAATGGTAGGATTTTTCATCCAACTTTCACGACCTCCTAAAATTGTTGGTAAATAACCAATTAGCGCTGCCGATATCGACCTTGAAGCACTTTCCCAGAGATAACTTGGCGTATGATCAACGGCATAATAGTCGATGTTATCAATCTTCAGAATCGGATTTTTAAAAGTTGTAGGCTTGGCAAAATAGAATCCCATACCTTCATCGCAACTTACATCAATAATCAAACTTCCTTGTTTTAAAGCATCTTTTTCATCTTCTGTGACAAAATCGATTGGATTGTCAGTATCCTGATAGGTACCATTAATAATGATTTCAGATGCACTAATTAAATCGGATAAAGGCCGGACTGTGCCGTCATGTTCAATGGTTACCATTCTGGCCTCACCATTATTACCTTTACGAACACGCACATAATGAACATCTAAAATTTCTTCACGCACCTCATAATCCGGTCGTTGGATACAGATTGTAATATCTCTGAAACCATGAGCTTTAAGTGCATAAATAGCTCCGCGGCTCACTGCCCCGAAACTAAAAATAATTACTTTGCGCTGGTTACCATAATGACCATCAATACCCTTTAATTG
>QMPG01000391.1 GCA_003648455.1 Bacteroidota bacterium | reverse complement strand
GTGAAGCATTCGATAGAAACTATTATAAACTTGGGCATAAAGATATGAAAGTTGCCGCAATTGATATACAAGAAAAAGCGACTGGAGAAAATATCAATAGAACACTTGAATTAAAAGGTTTGCTTGAGAATAGTGAACGCTGGGAATTATTTACGCAAAAAATGCGGACAACAAAACGACAGGCAATATATACAATGTTCATGTGTATTGCTCCACGTAAGCCACGTGAGAAGTCTTGGAGATAACAATATAAAGTCAACTCAATTAAAGAAAAGGATTTTTTCTTTTTTTGAAGAGGAGGTTAAGCAATTTCCCAAAAAAGAAATAAGCAAAAGTATTTTAACAATACCGATATTAACCAGCGAAGTAACAACCGAAGAAGTAAAAAAAGCGATGGAAACAATAACATCGGAAAAGCTGTCGAAATGGGCGAAGGAGAATATTGGAGAAAGTATATTTTCTAAACGAAAACAAATATTTAATCAACTCTAAACAAAAAGTGTAGTGAAGAAATAAATTCTCATTTATAAAAAGAGCCGCCATTTAGGAAGAATGACGGCTCAATATTTACTTATAAATAATTATTTATTTTCTCCTAAAAATGAGCAGACTTAACAAACCGATTATTCCGAATGAGAACGGTTCGGGTATAACAGTTCCCCATCTAATTTCATCCATATCTCCTTGGAAAGTACGGCTCGGTACCCAAAAAGAATTACCGATAACTACATAATCCATATTAACATCCAGCATTCCGGTAAGTGACTTTGTAGTTGTTTGAAATCCTTCACTATCATTACCAACGATTAGTTTTTCGGTATTGTTTGTTATTAATAAGCTTAAATGATACCAGTTACCAAGAGTGAGCGTTTTGCTCGAACTCATAAATTGTCCGTCTGTTGCCGTCTTATAAACAATTGTTAAAATTCTTCCGTTTCCGCCAATGTTTTGTACATAAACTTTTACCGGTTCTACTACAAATACACCCATATAATTGTCACTTGCATTAGGTAGTCCATCGAGTTTAAATGACAAATCCAGATACATATTATCAGTGGTTAGCCAAGCATTGTTAGTGACTATTATTGCATCCCCACCGTCGAAATGCAAATAATTTCCGCTGTAAGGTGAATTAGTTTGAAACGACGGCATTGTTGAGTCATCTCTTGCTATGTGCCAATAATCATTTGAAGTGTTCATAATCGGTGCACAAGCAGTTCTTCCACTTGAATTATCATCCACTGCAATAAAACAGTCAGGTGATCCGTCAGCCCAAGTGTTTGTAACAATTGCGTCAAAATGGAGTAATCCGATATTATGAATATCATCGGTATAAGGCAGGATCGCACGATAAATAACGACACTGTCTCTCCCTTCATCACCGTAAATATTTGTGCCGGTTACAGTAATTAGATTGCCACCATCACCGAGATTTACATTGAGTGTCCAACTGTTTGTAGCAGGAAATGATCCGCTGGAACCTGTAAGTTGATTTTGCCATGTCATAGTACCAACAACGCTATCGTTTGTGCCGTTGATAGTGTACTGTGTTACATTGTTAGGTACAGTTGTATCGGGAGTAATTATACCGACACCGACCGGCGCTGTTACCATAGCATCTACAGCATCTGCTACCGCTTGATCAAGTGCAGCCTGATCAGTTTCCGGACTTCCTATCCAGGTAATTATACCTTTATCGTCAATTACAAAAACTGTCGGAACGCCAACAACACCGTAATCGTTTCTTGATGAGCTCTCGGAACCGACAATATATTCTATACCATATGATTGCACAAAATTGTTGACAGTTGCATAAGCTTCATCTGAAAGAGCTACTACTGCAACCCCATCGCTTTTATATTTATTGTATAAGTTTTCCATGGTCGGTACAGAACTTTGACAATGCGGACACCATGTTGCAAAAAACTCAAGGACAAGAACATTGCCTTTGAATGAGTTAATATTTAAATTTTGGCTTGATGAGTTAATCCAATGCTGAGCACTAATATCCGGAGCAGGTTGTCCAACAGAAACTGCGAAGATATTTCCAGCGATAAGTAAACCAACAACTGCGATAGTTAAAACTTTTTGTCGAGTAGTCACAATATTTCTCCTTATTTAGGTTAAGTTTGTTTTTTTGTTTCTCCCCTCTTTCGATTTGGGGAGTGCTACATTATTCTAATCGTGTGAGGAACTTCAACACCCCTCACAGAACCGGACTTGTAGATTTCCCACATCCGGCTCTTCAGTAAAACTCACATCATGCGGATAATGTATAAAAATTGTGCCGAATTTGCGGACAAGGTAACGGATAATGCGTTAAATATCGGTAGAAATTCTCCCAGTTCATCTTTCGTTTCTGGCTTCTTCTGTTTAGCCATTTATGTACCAAGCGTATTGTTATTTTATAATAATTTGCTATTCCTCTAAAATTACCGCTTACTCCATAATACTGAAAGTGTCCGTTCAATTTTGCTCTTAACGTTTTCCACCATTCCTTTGTCTTTTCTTTGTTTCTTATTTTCTTTAACCACTTTTTCAAACCATTCATCCAGTATACATAATGCAAGAAAATGTTTGCTAATATCGGACTTAAAATACTTCCTTGCGGCGTTCCCTCTTCCGTTCTTACCAGTAAGCCATCATCTATATATCCGGCTTTCAAAAATTTTTCTATCAGTATCAGCAAAGACGTGTCTCTTATTCTTATCTTGATAAATTTTATCAGTTCTTCGTGTGATACTTTGTCAAAAAATTTCCTTATGTCGGCTTCTACTACATGATTTACCGGTCGTGACATTATCAGTTTGTCTATCTTGTTTTCTAATGCTGATATTCCGAGCGGTCGTTTTTCCTTTTCATTCTTTGGAATATAAACTCGCTTTGCCGGTATCGGTTTAAACGATTTTCGTTTTAACCTTGTTATCAGTTTATCAAGATTTTCTTCTAACTCTTCGTTATAATCCGCCCACGTTACATTTATTCTTGACAGTTCCATTACGATTCATATTCAATAATAACGCTGCTTTTGTTGCCGGAATGTCAACACAAAAGCACCTCATTATTTTTTTTATTTTATAATCGCTAAGTCTACTATATTTAAGCATGGATACATTATATTATAATTGTATCATCTATGCAAGAGCCTCGACAAAAAATGTCGATTGTGATAGAATGTTAACAAATAAACAAGGCTCTTGCATAGATAATATTGTTATTACCGTTACAATAAAGAAACAATTTCATTGCCTGCCAAAATTAGTCGCAATAGTTGGAAAAATAGAGCTCTTAAACGCAAACGAGAAATAGACAAACAAAAAATTGCAATTCGTGATTTAGCTAACAGTAGGAAAAAATGGCGGAACCAAACATTGGAATTAAGAGCAGAAAAAAAAGAATTTGAAAAAAACATTTCAGAACAACAAAAGATAATTAAAAATTTGGAATTAAAACAGAAATGTAACTCAAAAAAAAACTAAAGAATTGACTCCTATAGGCTTCACTTATAGTGTTGCCACAATTCGTTATGCTATATTGATGGTTGTCTTTGGTTTGAATTCATTACGAGAGTGTGCATTAAATTTCAAGTTTTTTTCTAATGTTCTTAAAGATGGTCTGCCAAGTTGGACGGTTATTCAAAATTGGGTATTGCGTTTTGGTCTTTATAAACTGTTAATGACTCTGCCAAAGCGAAAAGACTGGATCTGGATAATTGATCACACAATTGAATTTGGAACCAAAAAATGCATGGTGATACTTGCAGTTAGTCGTGAAGCATTCGATAGAAACTATTATAAACTTGGGCATAAAGATATGAAAGTTGCCGCAATTGATATACAAGAAAAAGCGACTGGAGAAAATATCAATAGAACACTTGAATTAAAAGGTTTGC
>QMPG01000390.1 GCA_003648455.1 Bacteroidota bacterium | reverse complement strand
GGGTTAGGATAAATCTTTGGTATTTCTAATTCTGATAACTCATTTACATTTACTAATTGTGAAGAAATATCTGCCTGCCATAAACCTCTACCAAAAGTAGCTGCAACTAATACATTTTCTGTATAATTAACATCAATATCATTTACAATAACATTAGGTAAAGTGTTGCCACCTAATCGTTCCCAATTACTCCCATCTATTTTAAAATATACGCCAAGTTCTGTTGCCAAATATAGAATCTCTTGTTCATTGTTTTGGATAATTAATATTTCTTTCATTAAAACATTAGGCAACCCATCTGAAATATTAGTCCAAGACTGACCTCCATCGTCTGACATAAATGCTTTATCACCGTCAATATAACTTGCACAAGTAGCATAAACATAATCAGGGTTGGTTCCCAAAAAATCAATTGAATTTATTTGTGCACTTGGATCTGCACTTGCCTGATTTACGGAAGTCCAATTTTGACCACCATCTAAGCTTTTTTTAACAGCAGTTTCTCCAATAGCAAAAACTGAATTATTATGTGTATTTATAAAAGATACAGTTCCAGTATTTGCATTTAATGATGTAGGCTCTCCTACATCCATATCTAATAAATACACATCGTCTCCACCTGCATATAATTTATGAGGGTCAACTGTATTCATCTCTAATGGCCATATAAAATTAGCATTTGGAATTGTTAAATCACCATCTCCTTGGTAATTATTAGAAAAACCAGTTTCTGTAACAACTAATGCTCCTTCCGTTCCTCCTAAATATCTTATGTCAGTATTGGTATAGTCAATTGCTGTTGCTGTTCCGTCGCCTGCCTCTACTGCAACCCATTGCATACTTCCATTGTGCATTTCTCTGCTAAAACCATCATTATCTTGATTACCTTGCAGCATGTTTCCACCTGAACTATTAGGAGTAATTGCAACTGAATATAATTGTGTAACTATACATTTATTAGATTTGTAGGTTATAGTTGGTTTTAAAGTATTTTCATCAGCATACTCAATATAACTTAAGCCTCCATCGTTACAAGTCCAATATTTATAAGTTGAAGGGTCATTATCTAACAGCCCCATAGTATGAAAATCTGAATGGATATAACTACCATCAGATGAGGCGTCTTCCCAATATCCGTTTAACGATTGATACCATGTGTCAGCATTGTCAATACTATGAAAACCATTCATGCCACCACTAATAATCATATTATTTTCAACTACCAATGTTTGATCATATCCTTGCTGAGGTTCATAATCTGGAATAGCATTTCCAACATCTACCCATTCAGTCCAGTCAAAATATGCAAATTGACCATCTATATCTATTGACTTTAAAATCCCATCGTCAATAAACAGTGCTAATTTATCATAAGCATTTTCTCCGATTCTAATTTGTATCCAATCTTCACCTCTGTTGTAAGAATAGTATATATCACCCCAAAGAGAAATACAAAATATATTATTATCAGAAGTTACAAATCTACCATAATTCATTGGGTTTTGAGTATCACTTAATTTGCTTTCCCAAGTATTACCTCCGTCTGTTGTTTTGTAAATATGATGTTTTGTTCCTGCAATTATGGTATCTTCACTAAGTACAATTAAATTTGACGTTACTTCTTGTTCGCTTAACGAAAAACTTAAATTTGTTGATTGAAATGATGCACCGCCATCAGTTGATTTTAATACTCCAATAGATTTTAATTGGTCGCTATCATAATCACCTGTTGATACGTATAAGGTTGTAAGTGAAGAATATACTGTATCTGGTGATACAATATCTGTAATTCCTATTCCTGCAACATTATCAAGTATTGGAGTCCAATCTGTACCATTATTTTCCGATTTCCAAACCCCACCAGTTGGAGCACCCACAATTAAAACATCCTGTGTTTCATCTGTTGGATGAGGAAAACGTAAAAAACAATTTAATCTACCAATTTGTGGGTAATTTGGATAGCCATTTGGGTCAGGAGTTCCTTGTGTTCCTATATTTTCCCAAGTTACTTCGGTTTGTAATGCTCTGTTATTATTTAAGTTAATGATTTTACCATTTTCGTCAATTATACCTGCATTAAAATAACCCAGATTCTCATTCGGAAAACTGCCATCTGCGTAAACTCTATCTTTCCAAAGATATGCCCACCTTTCAAATTGTTTTACTGCTTTTTTGTTTGATAATTTTGATTTATCACGCTTAGATAATTCACTTCTCGTTTTCGCAACTATTTCATAATAATTAGAATTTTCCGATTTCTGTTTGTAATTTAACTGTTGTGAGAAACCTGTTAAACCAAATACTGCTACTAAAATAATAATAAAACTTTTTTTCATTGTAATTACATTCTTTGTTTATAATTGAGAACAACTTGCATTATAGGCTATAAAAGTATAAAATAATAGGTTCTACCACCATTTTAGGAAACAATAAATTACAGAAAAAGATTTATTATGAAATATATTGCACTAGACACAACTGTATCAATCCCCTACGGGGAATATGTCAATTATTACTTTTTCTTTTTCTACAATAATTTAACCTCTACGAGGTATCCACTATATAGTGGAATGTCTACCTTTGCTGTGACGAATTAATTGAGTCCATAAATTTTATATATTTGAATTATGGCAAAAAAGTATGAAAATGATTTTAAGATTATGATAGTTGAACTATTAGAATCAGGAAGAAAGGTTAAGGAAATTAGTGATGAATACAGCATAAATGGCGGAATGATTAGGCGTTGGAGAAGAGAGTATGAAGCTAAATCTGGTGATTTTTCTAAGAAAAGAGAGGTTTCTCAACAAGAACAAGAGCTCAAAATGTTAAAGAAAGAATTGAGGAATGTGAAAATGGAACGGGATATCTTAAAAAAGGCGGTAAGCATCTTTTCCACGAGCGACCATTAAGGTATGCTTTTATATTGAAAAATAGAAAAAATTACCCGGTTGAGAAGATGTGTAAATCTATGAGGATTAGTAAAAATTCATATTATAATTGGCTAAATACTAAAGATTTAGATAAAACAAATCCTATAAAAACAAATCTTAAAGAAAGGATTAAGTCAATATTTGAAGAAAGTAGAGAAATATATGGAAGTTATAGAATTCAAAAAATGCTTGAAAGAGAGGATTTAAAATATTCACGTTCATATATAGGTTTGTTAATGAAAGAAATGGGGTTAAAAAGTATTTTGAAAAGGAAATTCGTAGTTACAACTGATTCAAAACATTCATTTCCAATAGCTAAAAATGAATTGGACAGAGACTTCTCCAGTTTAAAGCTAGGAGAGAAATGGGTGTCTGACATTACTTATATACGAGTCAAAGACAACTGGAATTATCTAACAACAATAATGGATCTTGCTGACAGAAAAATAGTAGGATGGTCTTTGAGTGAAGATATGACAACTGACAACACCGTTATGAGGGCTTGGTTATCAGCTCGTCAAAACAGAGATATTATTGACGGATTTATGTTTCATTCGGATAGAGGGGTGCAGTATGCTTCCAATAAAATGACATATCTTTTTTCTTTTAATAGAAAAATAACACAAAGTATGAGTAGAAAAGGAAATTGCTGGGATAATGCTGTAGCTGAAAGCTTTTTTAAAACGATTAAGTATGAATGGTTGTATAGATTTAAGTTTAACTCTTATAATCAATTATATAGGTCTATTGAAGATTACATTAAATGGTATAATACTAAAAGAATCCATTCTAGTTTAGATTATTTATCTCCTTTAGAAATGGAAATGAAATTAAGGAAAATTATTAATAAAGTAGCTTAGTAACTAGTAAATTTAAAGTGACAAAATATTTTTAAACGATTACAATGCGTAATGGAGAAATAATGCCCAAAGCAATAAAATACAAGATAATACCGACCTAAAGG
>QMPG01000389.1 GCA_003648455.1 Bacteroidota bacterium | reverse complement strand
TTTATAAGCATTGGTTTGTAGATTTTGAATTTCCTAATGATGATGGTAAGCCATATAAATCTTCTGGTGGTAAGATGCTTTATAATGAGGTTTTGGAGAAGGAGATTCCTGTTGGGTGGGAAGATGGTGTTTTGGGAGATTTGGTTGATACAATAAATGGTTATGCATTTAAAAGCAAAGATTTTGCTGATAATGGTGATATGGCAATTATAAAAATCAAAAACGTTGTCCCTCCAAATATTGATATAACTGATACACATTATTTAAAAGGCAACTTAACTTTTGAATTAGATCGTTTTATAGTGTCAAAAGGTGATATTTTAATAACAATGACAGGCTCAGGAGTTAATCAAATGAATTCTGCTGTTGGGCAGGTTGGTAAATATTATGAATCTAAGAACTCTTTATTAAATCAACGAGTTTGCAAATTGGAACCAGAATATAAAAATATAAAAGAGTATGTTTTTCAATTTATTTCAGATAAAACTACTCATATTGAATTACTAAATGGTTCGACAGGTAGTGCTAATCAGGCAAATATCTCTCCCACTCAAATTAAAACCTTGATATTAATTATTCCAAATAAGAGTATTTTACATAAATATCAACAAGCGATGAATGTTTTTAATGCGGCAAAAAGAGTTAATAATCAACAGAGTTTAGAAAAAATCAAAGATCTTGTATTAGCGAAAATGTCAAAATTGTAGATTATGAATCCTGAAAGAGTATATTATTATTCAAAATATGATGGAGCAGGGTATAGTAATATGCAATTGGCAGAAAAACTATTGGCTAATTTTAAAGCAGATACTGATTTTGATATTAATGATATACTTGAATTGTATCAGGTAAAGCTTTATATAGATAACGAGGTTTATAAGGTTTATTTAACACAATGGACTGAGGAAGATATTATAGACATTAAGGAAAAATGTAAGAATATTTGGTCTGTTATTGTTGCTTTCTGGAATAACATAAATAGTGATAATATTTCTGAATTGTATACTCAATTAGAAAGTTGGATTTTACAAGAGTCTTTTTGGGAATTAACGGCAAAGTTATCAGTTTACAAAAATATTAGTAAAGATACTTTTGCTATCATCGTAAAAGCAGAAGATATATTCATAAGAAATATTCTGTATCAAGAAAAACTTGTAAAATATTACGGCTCCGAAATTCGTAATTTCTTATTAGATTATGATAAAACAACTGAGCTTCTATTATCGCAGTATGTAGCGAAGAAAGATAGAGAGCATAAGGATTTGTATTTCCCCAAAAGCTTAAATCAAGAAGATAGGGAGGTTATTATTCTTTCTTACCTTGATAATGAGGATGCTAACTTAAATTATATTCGCCAAGTTTTAAATATTAAAGATTCAGCCCAGCTAAGTATTTCCGATAAAACACGCTTAAAAGCAAAAAAGCTTGAAGAAAAACAAAATAAAGAAATACTCGATACAAATGGAGGTGTTAAATTTGGAATAGAAGTTGGATTTAGTGGGCTACAAGATGAACCATTTGTTGCAACAAAAGAAGATTCTACTGATATATATACTTATGGCACAAAATATATTTTAAAAGAAGATCATCCATTAGCATATCTTTCTCATTTTATTTCATTATTTGGCTTTATTAACGAGCAAAGATGTATTTCGTTGGTGAGTAAAAATTCTGAATTTAGCACTATGGAAAAGGTATTTATGAACGCTTCTGTTAATGAATATCCTGTTGGTATGGCTTTTAATAGAAAAGAATTTATATCTCTCGGTCAGATATCCTTATACGATAAGGTTTTGATTAAAGAGGACAAACCTAATATCGAGCAAATAATTAAGTATTACATTGCTGAGCACCTAAATAAAGGCCTCAATCTTGCAGGATTCCATTTTAATTTACCATCAAATGGCACAAGTTATTTCGAGAAAATAAGAACCTTGTTAGCTGAATTCGATGTTTTATTAAGGAAATACAAGTTGTATAAAGAAGAAGGTGAAATTGATTATGAACTTTTAGCTATGAGTTCTAAGAGTTATAGTTTTAGTCAGATTCCAAGTTTCGTGTCTAAAAAGTATTGCTATCTCAAAGGAGATAATTTAAACCAATTAAATTATTTGTTATTTTCAGACCAATCGGGTTTGAGTTATGTAGAGCCTTTTAAAAGCAGCAAATATTTTTACCTATATGAAATACTAATAAATGAAAATGTGCTGTATGATAACTATAAATCTTATCAAAAATCTAAGTTAGAATATTTAATAGAGGAAGAATATTTAATTGTAGACAACAATGGTTTTTTAAAGTTTAAAAATGACAATCAAATATTTGTATTAAGACAATTATATAGAGAAGGTGTTATTAGTTATTGGCACTATTCAGAAGAATGTCGTAATATTATTGACCGAATGGAAGTTGAAGATTTAGTATCTTTTGAAGATACCCTCTTTAATAAACTTGAATGTAATTATTTTAATTATTATTTAAATGATAAAGAGTTTACAAATGGATTAAAATTAAGAAACCGTTTTGTGCACGGCACGAACCCTGATTCTGAAAATGAGTTAATATATTTATACTATGTTCTTTTAAGAATAATTGTTTTAACAATATTAAAGATAGATGATGATTTAACTTTAAGCTTTAATTTAAACTCAAAAGGATAGTAACTATGACTGAGACAAACAGAATAGAATACAAACAAGAACTAACAGCAGGATTAGAAAAAGAGGTGATTGCTTTTTTGAATAATCGTGAGGGTGGTATTATTTATATTGGTGTAAATGCAGAGGGCAAAGATGTTGGTGTTTCAGATTCTGACAGTCTGCAACTAAAAATAAAAGACAGATTAAAGCATAATATTCAGCCATCTTGTTTGGGTCTGTTTGAGGTGGTAAATGAAAATAGAAATGGCAAAGATATTATCAAAATAAATATTGCCAGTGGTTCCGAAAAGCCATATTATCTGCGAAAGCAAGGAATGACAGAAAAAGGTTGTTTTATGCGTATAGGTTCAGCATCGGAGCCAATGCCAATAAATATAATAGAAGATTTGTTTTCTAAACGTACACGTAATTCCATTGGTAAAATTGTTTCTAATCGCCAAGATTTAACATTCGAGCAACTTAAAATTTACTACAATACACAGGGTTTTGAGTTAAACGATGAATTTTTAAAAAGCTTAGATTTTTATACTCCTGAAGATAAGTTTAATTATGTAGCCTATCTTTTAGCCGATAAAAATTCGGTATCGATGAAATTAGCAAAATACGAAGGAGCCGATAAAATTGACCTTGTTGAAAATGTGGAATTTGGTTATTGCTCTATAATAAAAGCAACCAATAGTATTTTAGATAAGTTGAATGTAGAAAATAAAACCTTTGTAAGAATTACAGGGGCCGCAGAACGTTTAGAAAAACAAATGATCGATAAAACTGCACTTCGAGAAGCCTTAATAAATGCAGTGGTTCATAACGATTATACCTCTGAGGTTCCACCAGTAGTAGAAATATATTCCGATAGGTTAACCATTACTTCTTACGGAGGATTAATGCAAGGCTTAAATAAAAAAGAATTCTTTGCAGGTCGTTCTATGCCTCGCAATCGTGAATTAATGCGTGTTTTTAAAGATTTAAAATTTGTTGAGCAATTAGGATCAGGAGTCCGGCGTATTTTAAATGTTTACGATGAGAGTATATTTAAAATATCTGATAATTTCTTAGAAATAAGTTTTCCTTTTGAGCAGGATTATATTGATGAACAAGACAGTACAGAAATTATACAGAAAAGTTCACAGAAAAGTTCACAGAAAAGTTCACAGAAAAGTTCACAGAAAATTATTGAATTAATCTCTGAGAATAAACACATAACAACCTCTGAGATGGCAGAACTTATAGGGAT
>QMPG01000388.1 GCA_003648455.1 Bacteroidota bacterium | reverse complement strand
GTGTTGCGCGTACGCTTAACTGGAAAGAAAGATTATTGAGCTGTAGAAAGCATGGTAGAAAAAGGAAAGAAACCGACCGGCTGTGCAATGTCAAAAGCAAAGTTCGTTGTAAAATGAAAAAGTAGCAAAAAGCAAGCGTAAAAGTTTCAAAACGAACCTTTGTAGTGAAACAACAAAATGGACTGAGTGGGTTTAGATGATTTAGTAGCAGTTAAGACGAGTGCCGGAAAAAGGTCAAGCACACAACAAAACCTAAACACCATAAGGGGTTCAGAAGTAATAGGACAATTTCGTGGGTTCAATTAAAATATTTAATACATTTGAAACGTGTAAGTTGAAATCCCCTTACGGTGTTTAGCTGAACCGTTGGGCATAAGCTGTTGGAATAAAAATCAGGTCATCATAATGACTAATAGTTATAACTATTGGTCATTACGATAATTTTATTACCTTTGTGTGAAAAAAGAAAATGTATCAAAGAATAATAGAAAATGTTGTAGAAGAAAAGATTGGAAGTGGAAAAGCAATCATCATTGTTGGGGCAAGGCAGGTTGGCAAAACAACGTTGATTAAAAAAATATTAACTGGAAAAGAATATCTGTTTTTTGATTCAGATGACCCTGCTAATAGGAGATTATTATCAAACCCGACTACAGAACAAATAAGAACATTTCTTGGAGAGCATCAAATTGTTTTTATTGATGAAGCACAAAGAATTGATGGTATCGGACTAACATTAAAAATAATCACCGATCAATTTCCTGATGTTCAATTACTCGTTTCCGGTTCATCTTCATTTGATTTGGGAAATAAATTAAATGAACCGCTAACAGGAAGAAAATGGGAATATGAATTATTTCCTGTTTCCTGGGAAGAATTTGAAAAAAAAGAAGGATATATCAAAACCGAACAGCAAATAGAGAATCGATTACTCTATGGAATGTATCCCGAAGTTTTGAATAACAAAGGAAAAGAACGGGAATCTTTGAAGAACCTTGTGAGCAGTTATCTGTACAGAGATATTTTAGCTTTTTCTGAAATCAGAAAGCCGGAAATACTTGACAATCTTCTATTAGCACTGGCCTTACAAGTAGGGAGTGAAGTAAACTACAATGAACTTTCACAAACAGTAGGAGTAAACAAAATTACTATTCAAAAATACATTGATATTCTGGAAAAAGGATATATCCTTTTTCGCCTAAATAGTTTTAGCAGGAATTTAAGAAACGAAATTAAGAGAAACAGGAAAATATACTTTTATGACAACGGTATCAGGAACATGATTACAGGAAACTTTAATCCGTTTGATTTGCGAACGGATGTTGGCGCATTGTGGGAAAATTTCCTGATATCAGAAAGAAAAAAACAGAATATTTATAAAGATACGTTTGCAAGAATGTATTTTTGGAGGACGAAACAACAGCAGGAAATTGATTTTGTGGAAGAAAAAGATGGAAAAATATATGGATTTGAATTTAAATGGAAAGCGAAGAAAGTAAAACTACCCGAAACTTTTACAAAAACATATAAGGCTGAAACAAAAATAATTGATAGAACTAATTTTAGAGAATTTGTAATTATAAAATAGCCAGTGCCCAACAAAACCTAAACACCATAAGGGTTTCAGAAGTAATAGGACGATTTCGCGGGTTCAATTAAAATATTTAATACATTTGAAACGTGTAAGTTGAAATACCCTTACGGTGTTTAGCTGAACCGTTGGGCACAAGTTGAAAAAAAGAAAAATCAATGAAAGACAGTAAACTAATTGCATCTGTTGTAGTCTTCAAAGAACTACACGACAACAACAAAGATATTTACGATATAATTGCTGAATTTCTAATAGCAACAATTATTTATAATAAAAAATGGAATTTTAATTCAACTGAAATCACAGCACTTGTTGAAAAAGAATTTGACTTCAACTTACCAGAAGCAGTAATTAAAACAACATTGAAAAAGCGACTACTCAAATCAAATTTTCTAAAACTTGAAAATGGTGAATATTTTGTGAATGACGTGAACGCAAAAATTGACCCTGCATTTGAATCAAATTATAAAAGTAAAAGACTTTTATATGAAGAAACTGAAAATGACTTTATTTCATATATTCAAAGCAAAAAAGAAGAGAAACTAACTGAAAGTGAAATAAATAATATTAGAGATAATATTAAACAGTATCTATTGGGAAATGGAATAAATGAAGATTATACACAGGAAATAAGTTCTTTCATAATTAAAAATCAGAATAATAAAGAATTTAAGGAAAGGTTGAATGTTGTAAAAGAGGGTCTTGTACTTTATACTGGCATTAGATATACAGCAGACTTGAATGAACTGGGTCAATGGAAAAACGACCTTACAATCTTTTTGGATACTGAAATACTTTTTTTCTTCTCTGGTTTTAATGGAGAGGTTTACAGGGAAATATTTAATGATTTATACAAACTAATAAAAGAGATTAACTTAAACTCAAAAAGTTCTAATAGAAAAAAAATTCAACTTAAATATTTTGAAGAAACAGAGAAGGAGATTTATGATTTCTTTCACGTAGCAACATTGATTATTGAAGGAAAGAAAACACTAAATCCATCAAAAACTGCAATGAAAGAAATTATCAATGGCTGTTCAACCAAAAGTGATATTGTAGTTAAAAGAAATAAATTTTTTATTGATTTAAAAACAGCAGGAATTCAAAAGGAAGAAGATTCAGACTATTACAAAGACCATAGATTAAATATTGAAGGAAATGAAGTAATTAAAGAACTGAAACAAGTATCAGTCAAACAAAAAAGAGATTTTGATGAAGATAGTTGCAGAGATTATTTAAAATTATTTACAAAAATAAATGTTTTAAGAAAAGGCGTTAATAATCAAGGTTTTGATAAAAGCAAATATATAATTCTAACTGGAAATAGATTTGTCCATTATCTTGCTCATAGCAAACATATTAAGCCAGTGGAAAAAGATATTCCTTTTGCAACAGATATTGATTTTATAACTGATAAATTCTGGTTTAAATTAAAAAAAGGATTTGGAAATAGTGATGACCGACCAAAGTCTTTTGATATTATTACAAAAGCCCAGATAGTTTTATCTGCCCAAATGAATTATACAGTTCAAGAAAAGTTTACTGCATTAAATGATGAATATAAAAGTGGTAAAATCACAAAAGAGGAAGCAATATCTCTTAACTATGAGTTGAGAGAAAGTTCACTGAAACCCGAAGAAATAACAGAAATAAATTTAGATGAGAATATTGTTTTTATAAATGAATTTTCAATTGAAGAACACATTAGAGAAAGAGAGAAACTAAAACAAAAAGTTATTGAAGGTCAAAAGGCCAAGAATGAATTAGAGCGTAGAGACCGGATAGACAGAAGTTTAAAAATAAAACCAATGAAAAGAAAATTCAGAATCATTTCTGTGTTTTTATTTATGCTTTTTATTACAGTCTTTCTTGCTCTAATATATTCAGGCTATTTATTGGTCAACTTTTTACAAGAGCCTGGTGATTCGAAATTATCAATAATAGGTTTTGTAATAGGAATTATTGCATTGTTCCCAATTTACAAATACGGTAAAGCATTATTATTGTCTAAAAATAGAAAGATTAAGAATCATTTTAAAGAAAAAATTGAAGTAGTAATGAAACAACCAGTGCCCAACAATGTATATAAAAAATAAGCGAAATTGTAGTAGTATCAAGGTTTGTAGCCCGTTACGCCTTTCTTGTAAGTTGAAAGTTTTGTGCTTCGAAATCGCTTACTTTTCATATACTTAACGTTAACTGCAAGGCTGGTTTCCCAAATAAATCAAGGTGACTCTTTTAAATTATCGTTCTTACACATAAGTTACAGACGGAATTGCGACAACTGACGAGGCTTCGTTACAACAT
>QMPG01000387.1 GCA_003648455.1 Bacteroidota bacterium | reverse complement strand
TTTTAAAAGAACATATAGAAGCAAAAGCAAATACTTCTTTTTTTAACGTATTAACCATAAAAAACAAATCTGAAAATAAAGTAAATATTCAATTAAACCTTAGTATTCCTCAAAACTGGCAATTATTTTGTGATCAAAAACAATTGCTAACAATTAATCCAAAAGATTCTGTGCTTGTTCCTGTTCGTGTAGCAGTATCGAAAGATGTAAAAGGCGATATAGGCTATTCAATAATTGCATCAGTATCAGATAAAAAAGGTAATCTGCTAAAAAATGCATATAGTTTTATTAAAATACCTTCTGAATCAGATTTACGAATACAACCAATAAGTCGAGTTGAATATTTTGACCAAAAAACAGGGAAGGCTCCATTTTCAATTAAATTCATAAATAAAGGAAATAAAGACGAACTTATTTCTCTACTTTTCACATCAGACAAAACATTGTCAATGCCAAATTCTGCGGGGGAAATTTATTCAACAGACATAAGCCTCCCTCCACATTCAGATACAACTACTACATTTGAGGCAATTCTCGACAAATCGACAGACACTCGCGATATTTTAATGCACAAAATAAATATTAGAGCAAGCACTATTGATACAACTTTGAATTATACTGTATGGTTTAAAAATTTACAATACGACTTTAAAAACAAAATTAATGCAGATAACAAACTTTTAGTATTAGAACTCTTTGCTCAAAATATTTTTAGTGAATACGAACCTATTTACTCAGCTAATTTATATGGAACTGCACTACTAAAAAAGAACAGAAGTATCTATTATTACTATAGAAATCAAGGCTCGAAAACAAAAGAGCAGTTATTTAAAAAAAATCGCATGTACATTGGTTATTCAGACTCGCATTTTAATATTCGCATAGGGGACATTACAACCAATATTGAACAAAGTATGTATGGTAGAGGTGCTGAAGCATCTTATAAACTAAAAAAGCATAAAATAAAGGTCATATCCACAAAAAATGTACTCTCTCCAATTTACAATGCTGGCTTTAAATACAATTTGTCTATAAATAAAAATTTTGGTATTAATACAGGCTTTGCTTATCAAAAACAAAAAAACAATAAAATCGAATCTAGACTAGGTTTTATTGGAACTAATTTATCAATATATAAAAAACATCGTATTGGTGCTATGTTTGGATTAAGCGATTCTTATCATTATTCAAGAGATTATAACAAACCAGGCTATGGATTAGGGTTTAATTATAACAGTTATTTTAAAAGATTTTCAATAAACATTAACAGCAAATACGGGACTCGCTTTTATTCAGGAATATACAAAGGGAGGCTTGATATTAGAGCAGATGCAAGATACTCAATAAATGACAAGAATTTAATAAATTTCCAATATAATAACTACAGCAATAATCCGGCAAAATATATTTTGGATTCCTTATTGCCGGAGAAATATGCAAATTATGAAGAATTCAGATTGCATTACGGTTTATACACAAATCAAAAAACTTATCTCTATGTAGAGCCCTCTTATAAAAAAAATAGTTCAAACAGATTTATACAACTCAGTGATGATGATTATTTTTCTACTAATAAAATTGCTTTAAAACTTGGCATGCGTATTAGGGGTGATAACTCCTATAACTCGATAAGCCCATCAATAAAATTTGGATTTACCGATGTTTCTAATTTCAGTTCTACTATATATGGCGTTTATCATCCTGAATATACAGATATCTCAACCATAATTTCGCAAGAATATAAGATAAATCTTAGAAGGAAATTCTGGGGTGTTTTATTAATGTATTATTATGGTCCTAGAACTCTAAACGAAGAATTTTCATATTTCTATAGTAATAAATTTCCAAAATCTCTTCGTTTAATGCCTTATTTTGATAAATTTATTTACAAAAGGAAAGTAAAATTAGCTACTAGAGTCGGATACACAAACGATATAGTAACAAATACAACCAGAATAAATGTTAACACACAAGTATTCTGGTATCTTAAAAATGATTGGATACTTCGATTACTAAACACATACTCTGTACAAAACAGAACAGACCAAGAAACAGGCTCGTCCTTCAACTACACAACGACTTATTATGAGTTTAGTGTAAAAAAAGAATTTAATTTTAATCAGCCAAGGATAAAATATTATGATTTTAACATGGTATTGTATAAAGATTTTAACGGAAACAGAAAAAGAGATGAAAATGAGCCGGGCGTAAAAAATGTTTTGGTAGAAATTAGAAGAGATGAACAACAATTAGCTGATCAGAGTGTTAATGTTGACTTTACAGCTGTTGATTTATTATCTGATAACTTTGGTAGAATATCGTATCAAAACTTACCAATGGGTAATTACACTATTGTATGCAGACCAATGGGAAAAAATCAAGGTAATTTCAACTTAGATAAGAATACATACAAATATACTGTTGAAAAAAATATGAATGTTTATCTTCCGTTTTTGGAAAGCAATAAAATATTTGGCAAAATTGTTCTAAACCGAAGTAAATTGTCTAATCTTGGAGATATTGATGTTTCAAATATAAGAGTTACAGCTACTGATAGTCACGGGATTGTTTACTCATCGTTAACAGATAAAAACGGTAAGTTTGTAATATATGTTCCTAATGTTGACAGATATAATGTTAAAATAAGTAATATATTCTATGAACACTTCGAGTTGCAACAAAATAATTTCATAGTTCAGCTTAATGGCTATAAACAATTTGAGTTATCATTTGTATTTAACGAAAAAACAAGAAAAATTCATTTTAACACAACATTTGATTTTAACCAAACCCTGGACATGCCTGGTGTTAAAATTGTTAGAAGGACAAATCTTAAAGGAACAATTAAAGATGCAACTACTCTTGTTCCTGTAAAAGCAAGAATTAAAGTAGTTGACCGCACTAATAATAATGTTGTTATTTCTACTGTATCAAGTGGTAAAACAGGTGATTATTTCCTTTCTTTTGTTGCTGGTGACAACTACGATTTAGTTGTTACTGCAGATGATTATTGGTTTCATACAGAAAATCTTTTTACAAATCAGTTAACTACGTTCCAAAACATAACTAGAGATGTTTTGTTACAAAATATTGCAGTTGATTCAAAAATCGGTCTTAAAAATCTGAACTTTGAATCTGGTAAAGCAGACTTAAAACCGGAAGCATATGCTGAGTTAGATCGTTTGCTAGACCTTCTTAAAAAGAACCCAACAATTAGGCTTGAGGTTGATGGTTTCTCAGATGACCTTGAAACACTCGACCATCCTGACATTTCTAACGAAAGGGCAAAAGTTGTTGTTCAGTATTTAATTGAACATGGATTTAGTAATGTTGCCTATAAAGGATTTAAAAACTCTAAGCCAATTGCCACAAACGATACTGAAGATGGAAGACAAAGAAACAGACGTGTTGAAGTTGTTGTAACCAGTAAGTAATAATTATTAATTGTAAATATAACTTAGGGCATCGTCCCAAGTATAAAAATAATTATTTTATTATAATCCACCCTAATTTTAAATTGCCACTCAAGTTCTACTTAAACACATTTATAATCTAAGTGATGAAGCAATTGTTGATAGATTGTAAGAGAGAAAAAGAATATTAACCTGCTTTATTCATACAAAAACGAAGTGAATTGCATGAATTGGCGATGGATAGAGGGAAGTAAAGCGAGAACCGAACCGCCAGCCGGCGGTGAGCTCACACAAGTAAACCCCACATTAGAAATACCCAAATTTGGGCTTATTAAAAACATCAAATTTGTTGGTAATTCTTATGCGTAGAAAAAGGGTCAATTTAAAATTAGGGTGGATTATAATAAAATAATTATTGCTGTCCGATAAATTTTAAAACTTTCTAAATATTTAAACAGGACGTACCTACGGCACTTTAAAATATTTTATAAATTCT
>QMPG01000386.1 GCA_003648455.1 Bacteroidota bacterium | reverse complement strand
TCGGACCCTGTGCTGGTGGAGCTGTATATTCGCCTGCTTTAACCGATTTTATTGTTATGTCGGAGAAATCTTCTTATATGTTTGTTACTGGACCAAAAGTTGCTAAAACGGTTACAGGCGAAGATATTACGGCAGAAGATTTAGGAGGAGCAATGGTTCACGCATCAAAATCTGGAGTTACTCATTTTGTTTCGGAAACCGAAGAAGATGGAATATTATTACTCAGAAAACTATTATCATACTTGCCACAAAATAATCTAGAAGATCCACCAGTAACATTTTGCGACGATCCAATAGATAGACTAGAAGATGCTCTTAACGATATTATCCCAGAAAACCCAAACAAACCTTACGACATAAAAGATGTAATTGAATTAATTGTTGATAGAAACGAATACTTAGAAGTGCAACGACATTATGCTTCAAATATAGTTACAGCCTTTGCTAAATTTAATGGAATGCCTGTTGGTATAATTGCAAATCAACCAAATTATTTAGCTGGAGTTTTGGATATAAACGCATCACGTAAAGCTGCTAGATATATAAGATTTTGCGATTCGTTTAATATTCCAATTATTACTCTTGTTGATGTTCCTGGATTTTTGCCAGGAAGTGCACAGGAATATGGAGGGATAATAATTCACGGAGCAAAGTTATTGTTTGCATATGGTGAAGCTACTGTTCCTAAAATTACAATTACGTTACGTAAATCATATGGTGGAGCACACGATGTAATGAGCTCTAAACAATTACGAGGCGATATAAATTACGCTTGGCCAACTGCCGAAATAGCTGTAATGGGAGCACAAGGAGCAATAGAAATACTTTATAACAAAGATATTAAATCTATTTCTGACGAAAAAGAAAAAGAAAAATTCGCAATTAAAAAAGAAGAGGAATATAAAGCAAAATTTGCTACTCCTTATCAAGCTGCGTCTTATGGTTTTATAGATGATATTATTGAACCACGAAATACGAGATTTAGAATAATAAGAGGGTTACAAACATTAGCAACTAAAAAAGACACAAATCCTCCCAAAAAACATTCAAATATACCTTTATAATATGAATAATGAATTATTAACACAAGGCATAACAGTAGCTGCAATTGGTTATACAGTAGTATTCTTATCATTAGTTGGCTTATTTTTATTTTTTACATATTTGGCTAAAGTTTTGGCTTTATTCAATAAGCCTAAATGTAAACACAAAAATCCAAATGATTGTAAAGAAAATCACAAGGATATTGTTACTGGTGAAGTTGGAGCAGCAATAAGCACAGCCTTACATTTATATTTTAACGAACAGCACGATAAAGAATCGGGATTACTAACTGTTAAAAAAATATCTAAAAGATATTCGCCGTGGAATTCTAAAATTTATAATGTAATGAATAACAGATCTTTTTAATGTACTAATTATTATTTAAGACTATAAAAAAAGCAAATGAAAAACTATAAATTTAAAATAAGAGGCAATCAATATTTTGTAGATATTCTTAGTGTAGAAAAAGACAATATTGAAGTTGAAGTAAACGGTACAAAATATAAAGTAGAAATAGAACACAACATAAAACAAAGTAAAACTCCAACAATAATTAGACATAAAGTAACTCCTCCAAAAGCAAAACCCAAAACAACAGCAAGTAAACTATCTGTAATAAATGCTCCTTTACCAGGAAATATCTTTAAACTAATTGTAAAAGAAGGTGATAGTGTAGAAAAAGGTGATGTTTTATTAATAATGGAAGCTATGAAAATGGAAAATAATATTTTGGCAGAAACATCAGGTGTGGTTAAAAAAATTCATATTTCTGAAGGCGATAATGTATTACAAAACGATAAATTAATTGAAATAGAATAAAGCTATGGAAGGTTTATATAAATTTATTGAATATACAGGATTTGCTCAACCCAATATCGGTGGAAATTTATTAATGATTTTAATTGGACTAGTATTTATCTTTTTAGCAATAAAATATAATTACGAACCATTATTATTGATTCCTATAGGTTTTGGTATTTTAATCGGAAATGTACCATTCCTACAAGAAGCAGATTTAAAATTAGGAATATACGAGAATGGTAGTGTATTAAATTTACTGTATCAAGGAGTTGTTAAGGGAGTTTACCCTCCGTTAATATTTCTGGGAATTGGTGCAATGACAGATTTTTCCACATTAATTTCTAGCCCACGATTAATGTTACTTGGAGCTGCAGCTCAAGTTGGTATTTTCTTAACATTTTTAGGTTCAATATATCTGGGTTTTGATATGAGCGAGGCCGGTGCTATTGGTATTATTGGTGGTGCTGATGGTCCTACTGCAATATTTCTGTCATCGCGTTTAGCTCCAAATTTAATAGGTCCAATTGCCATTGCAGCATATTCATATATGGCTTTAGTGCCGGTGATACAGCCTCCTATAATGCGATTATTAACAACGAAAAAAGAGCGTATTATTAGAATGAAACCACCAAGAGCAGTTTCCAAAATCGAAAAAATAATTTTCCCAATTGCAGGAATGCTGTTAACCGGTTTTATTTCGCCTGGAGCTTTACCACTGCTAGGAATGTTGTTTTTTGGGAATTTATTAAAAGAATCAATGGCAACAAATAGACTTGCCGAAACAGCTCGTAATTCTATGGTAGATATTGTAACCATTTTACTTGGAGTTACAGTTGGAGCATCTACTCAAGCCGATGTATTTTTAACATCTCAATCTATGTTAATCTTTGGCTTAGGGGCTTTGTCGTTTATTATTGCAACAGCAGGAGGGATTTTATTTGCTAAAGTAATGAATCTATTTGCTAAAGCCGATAACAAAATTAATCCTTTAGTAGGTGCTGCAGGAGTTTCTGCCGTTCCTGATAGTGCAAGAGTTGTTCAACACGAGGGTTTAAAAGCCGACCCAACAAATTATCTACTTATGCACGCAATGGCACCAAATATTGCCGGTGTTATTGGTTCAGCAGTTGCAGCAGGTATTTTAATGAGCTTTTTAATGTAAAATGTTATCTATTTATTTGTGTAATTTTTAGAAATCACACAAATAAATAGTTTTAACAATTAAATAATAATTAATTATTTTAATTTATATTTCTCAGGAACTATTACTTGTTCAACAACTATTTTTTGTTTTCCTTGTTGTTTAACAATTATTTCAACACGTCTGTTATATTTTAACGATTCCCAAATATATTTACCGTTAGGATATTTGTTTTTACTAATCTGATTTGCTTCTCCTTTTCCTTTCTTTGTCAATCTATTTTTGCTTATACCTTTATTAACTAAGTAATTATAAACAAAAGTTGCTCTTTTTTCCGAAAGAGTTTTATTATATGAATTATTCCCTTGAGTATCTGTATATCCAAAAATATCTATTAATGAATTCTGATTCTCAGTAAGGTAAGCGGCTAATATATTTAAAGTTTCATATGATTTATTATTGGTATACTTATTAATATCAAAAGAGATATTTCTTATAATAATTGTATCCTTTGCATTATCTGGTAAATTAGGATTTGTGCTATTATCAATATTTGTGCTATCTATACTTGCAATTAATGTGGTATCAGTATTTACATTACTTTCTTTAACTATTTCATATTTTGCTAAATAAATATCTATACCACTATCACCTTCCTTTTTTGTTGAATAATATGCTATAGTGTCGTAATCAACATAATAAACATCATCATTCGGAGTATTAATAGGAATACCTAAATTTTTGGCTTTTGTCCAAGTACCATTTATTTTTTCTGATTTAAAAATATCAAAACCACCAATAACATCGTGTCCTTTTGAGCTAAAATAAAGAGTGTTTCCGTCAGGGGTTACATAAACACATAATTCAGCCTCTTTAGTATTAATATTTTCTCCAATATTAATAGCTTCTCCATACTTTCCATCT
>QMPG01000385.1 GCA_003648455.1 Bacteroidota bacterium | reverse complement strand
TAACCCGCTTTATTCATGCAAAAACGAAGTGAATTGCATGAATAAGCGATGGATAGTGGAAAGTAAAGCGGGAACCGAACCGCCAGCTGGCGGTGAGCTCACGAAAGTAAACCCCGCATTAGAAGTACCCAAATTTGGGGTTTTTAAAACCCCAAATTTGTTGGTAATTCTTAAGCGTAGAAAAATTATGAATTTTTCGGGTTAATCTATCCCCATAATGATTAATGGTATTGATTATAACGAAAAATATTTTTGGCGTGACTAATATTAACCTGTCCTTTCAGGACGTCAAAACGATCTGTAATTTAACCCGAGGCGTTGCCATCGGGCTAAATTAAATTAGGCTTTCAGCCCGGATTATAATGATTCTCCACAACTTTTTAAAGAGATCCCTTTTTTATTGGAACATACAATTATTCTCCTGCGGAATTACGGGGCGTTTATTATAGAGTATAGCATCACTTTAAAATTCGGGTGTATTAAGCATAAATTTCAGAACTCCTGAACCAGAAATTGATTATTAATGGATTATAAGCTGTTCGGGATTTGCAATCCCGAACTAACCAGTTATATATTAAGGCTTTCTGATTACAAATCCGAAAGAGCGAGAAAATTTCATTGCTGAACACAAATTTGTCATCCGTCTTTCCGAACTTGTTTTGGAATCCCTTTATTTACAACAATTAACAGATGCTGAAACAAGTTCCGCATGACTAGTTTATTAAAAAGAAATGACATATCTTTAATATCTGTCAGTTCTTAAATTTACTCAACATTATAAACAAATACACCCTAATTTGGGTGTAATAAAAACCACGGAGTGGTGATATGTTTATAGCACAGAGTTTATAAAATATTTTAAAGTGCCGTAGGTACGTCCTGTTTCAATATTTAGACAGTTTTATCATCCACCGCCAAATTAAATATCATCCAAAAAAAAGTTCCTGCCTTTAAAAGACAGGAACTTATGATATTTTATAATGTGTCAAAAAATTTAATTATCACTCATAAATCCAATTAATATAGAGACACATCCGCTTTTAACTGTTTTGGCATCTGTATCACTTTCCGGAACAGACACTTCAACAATAAGTTGTTGTGTTGAGGTTGATGAAAAATCCCACATATTTGTATACCCATGATCTTTATTGTCGAAAATAACATTCCTTTCTGTATCTAAAAGGCGGAACCCAATGTTGCCTAAAGTTTTTTCAGAGCAAACCAAAACTCTATAATCCTGATTGCTGTAGAAAGTTAACATTAGTTCTGCAACGTCACCCTCGCTTAAAATTGCAGAATTTAATTGTCCATTATAAATATAAGGAGACAAAAGCGGCATGCACTCCTTTTTAGTAAAGTTTTTACATTGAGCATAATTTATTGTCGGAATACTAACAAGTATGGATAATAAAAAGATTGTAGTAAGAAATTTTTTCATCATTATATGAATTTTTGTTAATATGTTTATTTAATAATTAAATTTCGAATAAATGTTGCTTGTTTTTTAATATCATTAATTTGCTTATACGAAACATCAATTGTCATGTTACTGTTAATAGATGTTTTTTTAGTTTTTTTATCGGTCAAAATATCATATTCTCCCTGGGTTATTTTTATTTTATTAAATTCTAAATCAAGATTTTTTAGATTTGGCATCATAACAGACAAAAAGTCTTTAATTCTTTTGTCGTGTAACGAGCTTAACAACTTTATCAGATTATTTAAAGAATATTTTTGTTCTGCAATTCTACACATTATTTCATGATTTGGATTATTTTCATCAAGCATATGTGTAGAAATATAAAGAGCTTCAATCCAACCACCTAATATAATTAAAGCAGCAGTGCTTTCTCTGTCGTTTTCTTTCAAATATAAATCAGCATTTCCATAAGTTTCCGTAATTATTTGAAGAAGTGTGTCTCTGTTATTTACATTATTTTCTAATTTATTTATTGAGATAGATGCTTTTTCTTGTGGAATTTTTAATTCATCAATAATTGTTCTTATTACTGATAAATATTCTATCGATTCTTGTATTTGGTCATATAAACGGCAATAACTTAAATCAGCACCGTAAACGCCTAAATTTAAAGCCAAATCAATTGTTGTTGAATAATTCTCCACATTGTTTGTAGAGTTTAATAATGAAGAATTGTATTTAACTTTAGATTTTTGAGTAAGATGAGCCATTTCTATTGGAGAAGGAATGTTGTAGAAAATTTTTTCTATTTTGTTGACATTTGAATCTTCTTCATAAACGTCATCAACGAACAGTTCTTCTTTTTCTTTGTTTGTATTATTGTTTTTATTTGATGAGTTACAAGCAAAAATAACAAAAAAAGAGAAGATAATAACAAATATTAACGAGTAGTCAGTAAATTTAAATCGAGTCATATTATTTTTGTTTTTTCAAATTTAATGAAATAATATCAAAAAAGCACAAGTTTTATTAAATTAACTGTAAAAATAAGAAAATTTTTATCAAAAACTTGCTTTAGCATATGTTTTTAGATTATTTTTGACGTTTTTAAGTAATATCATATCATGAGAATAGGAATAATAATTGGTAGATTTGGTGGAGTAGATGGCGTTTCGCTTGAGACTGAAAAGTGGATAACGGTTTTAGAAAGATTAGGGCATGAAATTTTTATAATTTCCGGTCAATTTGAAAATCGTAAAATAAATCTTGAACACGAAACTCTCGTACCAGAGATGTCTTTTTTCTCTCCGGAAAGTTATTGGGGACAAAAAAAAGCGTTTTTTTTCCCAGAAGCAGACCCCGACGAATTAATAACTCACATAGAGTTTTATTCAGATATTATTGCAGAAAAAATACTTTCTTGGATTCATGAAAAGAAAATCGAATTAGTATTGTCGGAAAACGCCTCTGCTTTGCCTGCTCATATTGAGCTTGGATTGGGAATAAAAAAGGCGGTTCAGCAAATTGATATTCCTGTTGTTACTCATGACCACGACTTTGCTTGGGAACGTGGAGACAGATATGTTTCTCCTCATAAACAGATAAACAAACTCGTTGAGGAAACTTTTCCTTTGCGTTTGCATAATGTTTATCACGCAGTTATTAATTTACATGCTCAGCAAACATTAAAGAAAAGATTTAATATCAAATCTGTTGTTGTTCCAAATGTAATGGATTTTTGCAAACCATTTGGTGAGCTTAATGAAAATAATATAACCCTACACCGAGATTTAGGCTTAAATGAAACAGATATAATATTATCGCAGGTTACCCGAATTGTTAGGAGAAAAGGAATTGAAACGGCAATTAAACTAATTGAAAAACTCGACAATAAAAACATTAAATTAGTAATAACAGGTTCTTATGCCGACGATGCAGGTAGCTTATATTATAATGAGTTAATTGATTTAATTCATAAGTTAAAACTTAGCAAACAAGTAATTTTTGCATCTCACTTAGTAAACAATAAAGGGGCACGGGAAAATGGAAACACAACAAGATATTCCCTTTCAGACGTATATGCAAATTCCCGCGCGGTTACATATTTTAGCACATACGAAGGATTTGGCAATGCTTTTGTTGAAGCGGTATTAGCTAAACAACCTATCTTTGTTAATAATTATAAACCGGTTTACTGGCCGGATATTGGCAGCAAAGGTTTTAAAACGGTTATGCTCGAAGATAATGTGTTAACCGATGAAGCGGTAAAAGAAATGAATGAAATTATTTTTAACGACAAGCTAAACAAAGAAATTAGCGAGTATAATTTTGAATTAGGAAAAAAATATTTTTCATACGACACTTTAGAGCAAAAATTGGTAGAAATATTATCAATTATCAAGTAGATAGATTTGTAATTATAATAACTGAGCCCATTTAAGGGTTCTTTTTTTATTTCGTATTACACTCCCATGCATTTCATATTGGGCTATTATTGTTCAATCCTTTTC
>QMPG01000384.1 GCA_003648455.1 Bacteroidota bacterium | reverse complement strand
CCAAATTTGGGTACTTCTAATGCGGGATTTCCCGCTTTACTTCCCACTATCCATCGCTAATTCATACAATTCACTTCGTTTTTGTATGAATAAAGCGGGTTAACTTGTCCTTTCAGGACGCCAAAATAATCTATAATCTAACCCGAGGCGTTGCCATCGGGCTAAATTAAATTGGGCTTTCAGCCTGGATTATAATGATTCTCCACAACTTTTTAAAGTGATCCCAAAAAACTCGCTCATTCGGATTTGTAATACGAAAGTATTAATATACAGCTGGTTAGTTCAGGATTACAAATTCCGAACAGCTGGGTAGATAATTTGAACCATAACCCTACGAGGTTTTGAAACCCTCGTAGGGTCAATTCCCTCTTCCGAAAGACCTATCAATCAGATACTATTTGCTATCTTGCAATAACAATTCAAAAGATTAATTCAAAATATTACCAAAAATTTTTATATTATTGTAACTTTATATCTTATTTAATTACTATGATTTTTATTAAAAACATATTATTAATTCCTTTGTTTTTACTTGCAATGATGCACCCTCTGCATTTTTCGGTTACCAATATCGATTACAATAAAAAAAACAAAAGTTTTGACATTTCTTTAAAAATTTTCACCAACGACCTTGAAAATGCTATTAATAAAAATTACGAAAAAAAGATAAATCTTAAAGAAGATAAAAATGACGAAACTAATACTTTAATAAATGAGTATGTTAAGTCAAACTTTAGCATAATTGTTGATGGTAAAAAAATGAATAAGAAAGAATTCGTTTTTAAATATGTTAAGTCTAATGAAAATTCAACATGGATATATTACGAATATAAAAAAATAAAAAAAATAAAGACTGTTTCTATTAAAAACTCAATACTAATGGATATATTTAATGACCAAACAAACTTAATAATTTTTAAATATCTCGATTATCAAAAAGGATTTGAATTACAAAATAGAAAAGAAAAAGCGGTTGTTAATTACGAATTAGGAATAAAATAAACCTGGCAGGTTTCTCTAATTAATTGACAGGAAGCTGAAAAAATTCTATAATAGTTATAAAAAAAACCTGCCAGGTTTTGGTTAAATATGGAACAGAAGTGAATTAAGAATTGGGAATAAAAATGTAGCTAAATTTCTTTCAAACTGTCATTTCGAACGCTAGAGAGAAATCCCGTTTCATTACTTTGACCTAAATAGATTTCTCTCCGCCAGCCGGCGGATCGAAATGACAAAAAGGTAACTTTAAAGACAAGCACAAATTGAGAATTATGAATTAAAAATTTAAAATTAAATATGAAAAAGATATTGTTAATATTAATTTTCTTTTTATACCAATTTGTTACTTGCTTTGCTACGCATAACAGAGCGGGTGAAATTACTTACAAACAGATATCTGACTTTACTTACGAAATAACAGTAATAACCTTTACCAATACAAAGCCGGATTCTTCTTTTACTCCACCACAATATCCTGCCGACCGACCTAGTTTAGAGGTGCGGTGGGGTGATAATACATATTCAATTGTTCCAAGAACTGAAATAGTTGATTTGCCTAATTTTTACCGCAGAAACAAATATGTTGAAAGACACACATTCCCCGGTCCCGGGAATTATGAAATTGTTGTTGAAGATCCTAACAGAAACAAGGGTGTTGTTAATATTCCAACTTCAGTTACAGTAGTTTTTTCAATTAAAACAATTATGAAAATAGACCCTGTTCTCGGTTTCAACAGCACTCCTATCCTATTAAATCCGCCCGTAGACAAAGCTGCTGTTGGTAAAGTGTTTATTCATAATCCTGCTGCTTACGACCCTGATGGCGACAGCATATCATACAAACTGACAACATGCACAGGCGAAAACGGAGAACCAATAAAAGGTTATACTTTTCCAGAATCAAGCAATAAACCAATATATGTGAACGAAGTTACAGGCGATTTAGTTTGGGATGCTCCTGTTAGAGCCGGAATTTATAATGTTGCTATTCTTATTGAAGAATGGCGTAAAAATATTAAAATCGGTAACATTGTGAGAGACATGCAAATTGAAGTTTACGATTCGGAAAACAATCCTCCTGTTATTGATTCAATAGCTATGATTTGTATTGAAGCAGATTCTATTGTAAGCTTCGAAGTAAGCGCACATGATGTTGATAATGACGTTGTCACACTTTCGGCAACCGGAGGTATTTTTGAACTGGACAATGTAGCAAACTTTGTTACTGTTTCTGATACCGGAAATGTAACAGGAACTTTTATCTGGAAAACCAACTGCTCAAATGTTAGAGAACAAGCATATCAGGTATTATTTAAAGCTCAGGACGATAACAGAGAAATTAACTTAGTAGACCAAAGAAATGTAAATATTAAAGTTATTGGGCCTGCACCAAAAAATTTGCAAGCAAGCCCGACTAATAACTCAGTAGAATTATACTGGGACAGTTGCAGATGTTCGCAGGTAACCGGATATGAAATCTATCGTAGCAATACAAAAATAAATTTCATTCACGATGATTGCGAGACAGGTGTACCCCAGGATTCTTCTTATGCCTTAATTGGCAATGTTGAAGGCAACAGCAATACTTATTTTCTAGATAATAATAATGGTGATGGTCTGGCTCAAGGATATGATTATTGCTATATGATTGTTGCAACTTATCCCGATGGTTCGAGAAGTTATGCCTCGCAGGAAGTTTGTACAGAATTGGTTAGAGGAATTCCTGTAATTACAAATGTGAGTGTGAATAGAACCGATACTGTTAATGGTTCAATAAATTTAGTATGGTCAAAACCTACGGAATTAGACACAAATATTGCTCCCGGTCCTTATAAATATCTTATCTACCATTCAAATGATTTTTGGGGAAACAACTTGTCGCTAATTCACACCAACTACGATATTAACGATACTACTTTTACCGACACATTATTAAACACTGTTGATTATCCTTATTCATATAAGGTTGAAATACATAATAATTCGGGTTTGGTTGACACTCCTATGATTGCCTCATCGATGTTTTTAGATATTGAAGCAGCCGATAATAAACTCACCTTAATTTTTAGGAAAAATATTCCTTGGGAAAACGATAAATATGTTATTTACAAACAAAACAAAACAAGTCTGGAATTTGATTCTCTCGATATTTCCCCAAACGATTATTATACAGATGAAAATCTGAAAAACGGAACGGAATATTGTTACAGAATTAAAAGTATAGGCAAGTATGATGTTAATGGTTTTGTTGAGCCAATTATTAATTTCTCGCAAAAGAATTGCGAAGTTCCTCTAGATACAATTCCCCCTGAGCCACCTGTGTTGGAAGTAAACAGCGATTGCGATAATTTTATTAACATTTTAAACTGGACAAATTCATCGCCCGATGATGAAATAATAAAATATAATATTTACTATTCTAAATTGGCTGATGCTGAGCTTGAACCAATAGCAAGCACTAACTCAGGCGACAGCACTACTTTTATCCATAAGCAAACCATAGCAGGTTGTTATGCTGTTACGGCATTTGATTCTGTGATGAACGAAAGCAAAAAATCGAACAAGGTTTGTGTCGATAATTGTACATTTTATGAGTTGCCAAATGTTTTTACTCCTAACGGTGATAATGTAAACGATTTATTTTCCCCCTTAACTCCTGCCGATGTTATCAGTAAATTTATTGAAAGTATTGACTTTAAAGTTTACAGTCGCTGGGGTAATTTAGTATTTAAAACTACCGACCCGCAAATTAACTGGGATGGTAAAATTTCGGATACCAACAAATTAATTTCGCCGGGCGTTTATTATTACGTGTGTGATGTGTATGAGTACAGAATAACAGGTATAGAACCACGTTATTTAATTGGGTTTATTCATGTTTATGATAGTAAAAATTCAGGCTTAAAGCCGTGATAGTTGAAAGTTGAAAGTTG
>QMPG01000383.1 GCA_003648455.1 Bacteroidota bacterium | reverse complement strand
TGCATTAAATGGCGAAATTGACTTACAAATTGTATTCAATGATGGTACAACAGAGTTAGCAAGTCATTATTTTCAAGCACTAATCGAAAGTTTTAAAGCATTTTTTGGCAATAATGTTTAATAGATTTTGAAAAATAATAAAAGCCACTGAATAGTGGCTTTTTTTTAATATATTTTTAAATGTTATCCCTGTACTTTAAAATTTTCCAAATCACGAAGATTTGGAAAATTTGTTATAAAGAACAATTTAGGTATAATTCAACAATTAATCTAATGTTAATGTCAATTGTTTCTCTTCAATAAGTTTCCTTAAATTAATCAAAGCATATCTCATTCTTCCAAGAGCGGTGTTAATACTAACATTTGTTTGCTCTGCGATTTCTTTAAAACTAAGCCCTGCATAATGGCGAAGTATGATAACTTCTTTTTGATCTTCGGGTAGTTCTTCAATTAGTAATTTTACTTCCTGAGATATTTGATCTGAAATAATATCTTCTTCAATAGTTTTTTCAGAGAACTTTTGTGAATTAAATATATCTATTTCATTATCGTCGTTTGAATATACTTTTAAGTGTTTTTCTTTTCTGTAATAATCAATAACAAGATTATGGGCAATTCTTAGTACCCACGAAACAAACCTTCCTTCGTCTTTATATTTACCTTGACGAAGCGATTTAATTACTTTTATAAATGTGTCTTGAAAAATGTCTTCAGCAAGATGCTGCTTTTTGACAATTAAAAAAATGTAGGTGTATACTCTTTTTTTATGACGATTAATTAATGTTTCTAAACTTAATTGATTACCATCAATAAATTGTTTAACGAGATCATAATCAGTCTGATTATGTTTTTCCATAATTACCTCCTTTTATTTTGTTAAGAAAGTAGAAATTTCTCTATAAACAATCCTCCTATATTTTAGTTAAACAATAATTATTTTTAAATTATATAACAAAGATATTTATTTTATTATATATTTAAAACTATTTTTGCAAAAAAATATAAAAATTCAATGCCAGATAAAAATAAACAGGAATTTATTGAGATAAAAGGAGCTAGAGTTCACAATCTTAAAGGTTTTAATATAAAAATACCACGTGATAAATTTATAGTTATTACCGGTTTGTCGGGCTCAGGAAAGTCTTCGCTTGCTTTTGACACAATATATGCCGAAGGGCAACGACGATATGTTGAAAGTCTTTCTGCTTATGCAAGACAATTTCTTGGTCGTATTAATAAACCGGATGTTGATTTTATTAAAGGAATTCCACCGGCTATTGCAATTCAGCAAAAAGTTAATACTCACAATCCTAGATCGACTGTTGGTACTTCAACAGAGATTTATGATTATTTAAAACTGTTATATGCAAGAATTGGAAAAACTTATTCGCCGGTATCAAATAATTTAGTAAAAAAGCATTCTGTTTCTGATGTTGTAAATTATATTTTTTCATTTACTAAAAAAGCTAAAGTTGTTATTCTTTCTCCAATTAAAAATAAGGAAAGAACTATTAAACAAATACTAGAAGTTCTTTTAAAACAAGGTTTCTCAAGAGTAGAACTTGATAACTATTTTGTTAAAATTGATGAGATATTAGATGGTGATAAGATTATTGATGATATTAATAAAGTATCCCTTGTAATTGACAGATTGATTGTAAACGATGATCAAGATACAAAAAGCAGAGTTGCAGATTCAGTACAAACAGCTTTTTATGAAGGAGAAGGAGAGTGCATTGTAAAAGTTTATGATGATGAAAAAGCTTTTAGCCAGATATTCTCAAATAAGTTTGAGTTAGACGGGATAATCTTTGACATTCCAACAACTCATATGTTTAGCTTTAACAACCCGCTTGGGGCTTGCCCTACTTGTGAAGGTTATGGCAGAGTTCTTGGTATTGATAGAGACTTGGTTATCCCTAATAAAAGCTTGTCAATTTACGACGATGCTGTTGTGTGTTGGAAAGGCGAGAAAATGAAAAAATGGAAAGAGCGTCTAATTGCAAGTGCTGATAAATTTAATTTCCCAATACATAAGCCATATTATGAATTATCTGAAAAACAAAAAGAATTATTATGGACAGGAAATAAATATTTTTATGGACTAAATACTTTTTTTAAATATCTTGAAAAAAAAATATATAAAATTCAATATAGAGTTATGCTTTCGCGATATAGAGGTAAAACAGTTTGTCCCGAATGCAAAGGAACTCGTTTAAAAAAAGAAGCCTCCTATGTAAAAATTTCAAGTAAATCAATTCAGAATTTAGTTGATATGCCAATTGATAAGTTACATAAATTTTTTAAAGACTTACAATTAGATGAATATGACAAAAAGACAGCAAAACGATTATTATATGAGATAAACAGCAGATTAAATTTTTTAATTGAGGTTGGTTTAGGATATTTAACATTAAACAGATTATCATCAACATTGTCTGGAGGAGAATCGCAGCGAATAAATATTGCTACATCAATAGGCAGCAGTCTTGTTGGCTCGCTTTATATTCTCGATGAACCAAGCATTGGGCTGCATCCTCGCGACACTAATCGATTAATTAAAGTGTTAAAAGAACTTCAACAAATTGGAAATACTGTTATTGTTGTTGAGCATGATGAAGAATTAATAAGAGCTGCTGACGAAATTATTGATATTGGACCAATGGCCGGAAGATTGGGAGGTGAGCTTGTTTATCAAGGAAATATTAAACAACTTATTAATGAAAACAACAGTTTAACGGCAAGATATTTAACAGGTAAAGAGAAAATTCAAATACCAAATCAAAGACGTAAATCTAATAACTATATCGAAATAATTGGTGCACGTGAGCATAATTTGAAGGGAATTAATGTAAAGTTTCCTTTAAATTTGATGACTGTTATTACAGGTGTTAGTGGTTCCGGAAAATCGTCATTGATAAAACATATTTTATATCCTGCATTAAAAAAAATATTGGGCGGTTATGGTGGCAAAACCGGCTTGTATGATAATATTGTTGGTGATTTTCATTTAATTTCTGATGTTGAGTTTGTTGATCAAAATCCAATAGGCAAGTCAACACGTTCAAATCCTGCGACTTATAGTCATGCTTACGATGAAATAAGAAAATTATTTGCCAGTCAGCAATTGTCAAAATACAATGGTTTTAAATCGTCTCATTTTTCTTTTAATGTTGATGGCGGACGATGCGACGAATGTCAGGGAGAAGGTATTATAAAGATAGAAATGCAATTTATGGCAGACGTTCAACTAGTTTGTGAAACGTGCAAAGGGAAACGATTTAAAGATGAAATTCTCGAAGTGAAATATCAAGATAAGAATATTTATGATGTTCTGGAAATGACAGTAAATGAAGCTCTTGAATTTTTTTCTATAAAGAAAGGAAGTATTGAAAAGAAAATTGTGGATAAACTTCAGCCTTTAGCTGATGTTGGTTTAGGATATGTGAAATTAGGACAATCGTCAAGCACGTTGAGTGGGGGCGAAAGTCAACGAATTAAACTGGCATCATTTCTTGGTAAAGAAAAAGCAGAGAAACCAAATATTTTTATTTTTGACGAACCAACAACAGGACTGCATTTTCACGATATTAAAACCCTGTTAAAAGCTTTTAATGCACTAATTAATAAAGGGCACACCGTAATAATTATTGAACATAATCTCGAAGTAATTAAATCTGCCGATTGGATTGTTGATTTAGGCGTTGGTGGTGGCGAAAAAGGAGGTAATATTGTTTTTGAAGGTGTTCCTGAAGATATTGTTAAATGTAAAAAATCATATACAGGGAAATTTTTGAAAGAAAAAATAAATGCTTAACCCGGAAAATTCATTAATTTTCTACGATTAAGTAATACCAACAAATTTGGGAATTTCATTAACCCCAAATTTGGGTATTACTAAATCGGGGTTTACTTGCGTGAGCTCACCGCCAGCT
>QMPG01000382.1 GCA_003648455.1 Bacteroidota bacterium | reverse complement strand
TTGCGTTTATCGGCTCAATTTACTAACGAATTAATTGAAACTTTGCGTTTCGATAATGGGATTAGCGAAGAAATGCAATGGGTTTATGAGAGATTTGGTGATGATGTTTACTACAAACTAAAAGAATTTAAACCGCAAATAGAAAACTATCTTGCTAAAAATGAGATAAAACTTACAAACCCAAATAAAAAGAAATTGTTTAGTCAAGAATTCTGGAAAAGTCAGTTAAATATACTCAATGATGCAAAAAAATTACAAGAAAAAATTGGCACAAAACAATTTGACGATTTTAATGAATTAAAAAAGCTTGTTGCAAAAACCATTAAAGATTTAAAAATTAAGTTAGATGCAAAAGCACTAAAATTAATCTTAAATGCAATTAGTTGGAAAAATGAGGGTGCCGAAAGAGTTATTAAAAAAATAGAAACAGACGGAATAATTATTTATGAACCCGACACTGATTTAAGAGATACGGAAAATGTGCCTTTGGACGAAGATATTCAAACATATTTTGAACGGGAAGTTTTACAACATATCCCTGATGCTTGGATTGACCATAGTAAAACAGTAAAAGGTTACGAAATTTCTTTTACTCGTTATTTTTACAATTATGTGCCACCAAGAAGCATTGAAGAAATTACAGCAGAAATACTGCAATTGGAAAAAGAAACTGACGGCATTTTACAGGATATTATTTTAGAATAATTATTTTTAATTAACAGAAAGTGTTAATTAAATTTGGTAAATACAAAAATGGATATTACTTTTGCAAATAGAAAATTAGAAAAGTGGGCGAATAATTTTGCTCTTGCACAAAAGAAACTTGGTAATGCAAGAGCAGAAAAATACCACCAAAGAATTGACGATATGAGAGACATTGACAGTTTTGC
Source organism: Bacteroidota bacterium (assembly GCA_003648455.1). Next base: position 3,048 of record QMPG01000382.1, on the reverse strand, counting down.
AGAACTTGAATTTTTGCCGGGTAATTTCCATAATTTAAGTGCAAACAGGAACGGACAATGGGCTTGCGATTTAGACCACCCATATCGACTTATCTTTGAGCCTGCTATTCAGCCTGTACCGTGTAATGAACACGGAACACCTATTTTAACAGAAATGAAAATTGTTGAAATTATTGAAATCGTTGATTACCATTAAAAAAATTCCATTATGACACTTGCCAATCAATATAATCCGGACGTTGTTTTTCATCCTGCTACAACTTTAAATGAAAAGTTGGGTGAAATGAAAATGAGCATAAAAGAATTTGCCCTTAGAACAGGAAAACCAGAGCAAACAATTATTGCAGTACTTAAAGGGGAAAGATCGCTTACCCCCGAAATGGCTATTCTTTTTGAAAATGTTACCCAAATACCTGCAAAATTTTGGATTAATAAACAGGCTCGTTATAATGAATATGTTGCTCGTAAAAAACAAGAGCAGGCAGTTGCTGATGCTCTTGACTGGGCAAAAGAATTTCCCTATCCCGAAATGGCTGAAAATAATTGGGTACCACCTACTCGTAAGATTGAAGAAAAAACAATTAACTTGTTTAGTTACTTCGGTGTAGCATCTCATTACGCCTGGGAAAAACTTTATGTTGAAACCAAATTAAAAGTAGCTGCTTATACTTCCCTCAAACAGACACATGAACCCCATGCCATTTCTGCGTGGTTAAGACAGGGAGAATTACAAGCCAAACAATTTGCAACACCTGAGTTTGATGCCAAAAAGCTAAAAAGTAGTATTCCACAAATGAAACAATTAATGGTTGAGCAACCTGCCAATTTTTTTGAACAACTGCAAAAAATATGTTTAGATGCAGGAGTTATTTTATTGTTTACACCTAAATTACCAAAAGTTCCGTTGAGTGGCTCTACTCGTTGGTTAAATAATACACCACTCATTCAATTAACTGCACGCTACAAACGAAACGATAATTTTTGGTTTACATTTTTTCACGAATTAGGACATATTATTTTACACGGTAAAAAATACATTTCATTAGAAAATGTAGATTTTGCTGCTGCCAACCCCGAAAAAGAGGAAGAAGCACACCAATTTGCCATTAAGCATACTTTTACCCACGAACAGGAAGAAGAAATACTGCAAAACTCGGTTATTACCGAACAGGATATTATTGATTATGCTAAAAAGTTTAATACTCACCCTGCTATGATTATTGGCAGATTGCAACACGATGGCATTATTCATTATAGTGTAGGGCGACAATTTATGGAACCTATCGACTTAAACCCTGTAAACTAATATGAGCAATTTACAAGCATATAAAGAATATAAACCTGTTCAATTCGATTATATAGATAAATTACCTGCCGATTGGAAACTTTTACCAAATATTGCAATTTTTCAGGAACGAATTGAAAGAGGTTTTATTGATGAAGAATTATTATCTGTTACTATTGGTAAAGGTGTGATAAAACAATCGGAGTTGGACAAAAAAGATTCTTCAACACTTGATAAATCAAAATATTTATTAATTCACCCCGGCGATTTAGTTTACAGTATGCGTTTTCGACAAGGTGCTTCGGGATATAGTAATTACAAAGGAATTGTTAGTCCAGCCTGTACTGTTTTGCAACCTAAAAGAAATATCCAAATAAATCCAAAATATTTCTTTTATGTTTTTAGAACTGGATTTTACAAAAACTATGTTGAACGTTTTTCTTATGGTATTGCCGATGGACAAATACCTTTAAGGTATAAGGATTTCAAACGAATGTACAGCATTGTACCACCACTTGAAACCCAAAATGCTATTGTTGAATATCTCGACCAAAAAACAAAAAAAATACAAGAATTTATTAGTAAAAAAGAACGTTTGATTGAGTTGTTGGAAGAACAGAAAAAGAAAAATATTACAATTAAATTGTCAACAAAAAATAATTCGAAATTGTATTATAGTGGAATAAAATGGATTGGAAATATACCAATTGGTTGGAATGTTATAAATTTAAAATATTTAGTAAAACATAAATTAAAGTACGGTGCTAATGAAGAAGCAAAAAATGCAGATATAAATGAGCCAAGATATATTAGAATAACAGACTTTGGATATGATGGGAAATTAAGAAATGATACTTACAGGTCATTGCCTTTGAATAAAGCAAAAGAGTATTTATTAAAAGAAGGTGATATTTTATTTGCAAGAAGTGGAGCTACTGTTGGGAAAAGTTTTCAATTTAAGAATTTTACAGGATTAGCTTGTTTCGCAGGATATTTGATTAAAGCAACACCTAATGAAAAAATAATATTAAGTGATTATTTATATCTATATACACAATCACTATTTTTTGAGGCTTGGAAAAATCAAATATTTGATAAAGCAACAATTGAAAATATTGGTGCAGATAAATATTCAGTATTAAAAGTTATTGTTCCACCAGTTTATGAACAAAAAGAAATAGTAAAAAAAATAATTAAGGATTCTAATATTTTTAACAATTCTATTTCCAAAGCCAAAACCGAAATCACCAAAATCAAAGAATATCAAGAGAGCCTAATTACCAATATAGTAACAGGAAAAACAAAAGTACCCGAATTAATTGCGAATAGTAAATTATGAGTAATGAATTAAAAAATAACGATAAACTCACCGAGTTTTTACTTTACAAATCGCCCAATGGTGAAATAAAAATTGATGTATTGTTGCAAAACGAAACAATATGGTTGCCACAAAAAAAGATAGCACAACTTTTTGATGTAAAAGTACCTGCAATATCAAAGCATTTGAATAATATTTTTGAGAGTGGAGAATTAAACAAGGAGGCAACTGTTTCCATTTTGGAAACAGTTCAAAACGAAAGTGGCAGAAATGTAAAAAGAAAAGTAGAGTTTTTTAATCTCGATGCAATAATAGCCGTTGGTTACAGGGTAAATTCAAACAGGGCAACACAATTTAGAATTTGGGCTACACAGGTTCTAAAAGAATTTATTATTAAAGGCTACACTATGGATGTGGAACGCTTAAAAAACCCCACACCCGTATT
>QMPG01000381.1 GCA_003648455.1 Bacteroidota bacterium | reverse complement strand
CCCTCTTTTACTTTCTTTTTTATACTTTTCATTTTATAAGAAATAGTTTGTTGTGTTGTATTTAACTTATTAGCAATCTCTTTTTGTGTTGCACCATAATATTTTAAACTTAATATCTTTTTTTCTACATCATTCAAATCCTCTAATATTAATATACTCTCCTTTCTTCCGATTAAATCATCTAAATTATTTTCAGAACCTACACTAAAAGTAATATTTGAATAGACACTATTTTTAGATTTATTTTTATCTATTATAGTATTTTTAATTATTTTAGAAATATAACTAATTAATTGTTTTTTATGATTAAAAGTATATTTGTGTATATTTCTTTTAAAATCCAATAATTTTATTATACAATCCTGCGACAAATCTTCCTTGTTTACTACATTACTACTTTTTGACACTAAAGATAAAATCAAATCATAATAATTTTTTACAAACTCCTCTTCCGTCATTTTTTCAATATCCTTATTACATATTTTTCCACGTATCTTAAATATTTCTTCCATTTATAATTCCTCCTTTTGTTTTTTTTATCTTTCATTCGTTATATGTATATAAGAAAAAACTTATACCTGAAGTATACCACACTTTCTTATGAAAGTCAAGATATTTTTTATGTTTTCTCGATTGTAAAACATTATATATGCGAAGGACGAAACCTTCGCTTTTTTATTAAAAAAGAATTAGTACAAGTATGATTAATATAATATAGGCTAGAGCGTAGGTTGTGCCAATAAGTCTCCAAAACTTTATTGTTAGAGTTCAAATCTCTATTAGCCTGCCAAATAAGAAAGGAGTAATATGAATAAATTAGTTTGGATATTAAAACAATTACTACCATTAAAATATGATACCACATACATAGAAGATGATGTAAAAAAATTAACTATATGGAGAATGTGGTTTGGTAAAAGTTTTAATATTAAAGAATATATATTAAAATAATTTATCAACCGTATTGACAACATTATTTTTGAGTGTATGAATTATCGTATATTCAAATGTAATATGGAACTCTAGGAGTAATTACCCTAGTTTAAGTATTGAGGTTGCCTTTACAGCCTCAATACTGTTTTATCTATGTAAAGGATGTTGAAACTTAAAGGAGTTGTAAACAAAAATGAATAAAAGTAAGTTAGATAATTTTGAATTAATGAATAAAGAAACTGGTGAAATTGTAGAAAATACAAAAGAAGTTGCTAAAAGTATGTTGAAAGAAGAAATATCTGATGAATGGAAGATGATATTTTATAGGTGGGAAAATTGCAAAGAAAAATTAACAATCGAACAATGGTTGAAATTAGATAAAATTAAGAAATTAAAATTAAATTCAATTGTAGGCTTTGGAAATTATCATCAAGTAAATGCTGATATGGATTTAGAGTTATTTGATAAAAATATAAGTATGAAAGCATATTATTATTTTAGAAAATTAATAAGTAAACATTGTGGAAACACTTATACATTACAATTTAAAAACAGTAATAGACACATAGTAAAAGACCAACAAGTGGCAAACACTTTAGATATATCTCTTAGTATGTGGAGAAAGATAAAAGCTGAATTATTAAATTTTAATTTGATAAAAGTAATTAGTTTTGAAAATAAAAAACACTATAAAGTAAATCCCTGTTATGTTAAAAAAAAGAAGGTAATAACTCCACATACGTATGATGCCTTTAGAGATGATATGATAAAATATAATCTTATATCACATTATCAAATGTTGTTTTGGGACGCTTATATGTATGAAGAATATATGATTACTTATTAAATGAATAATATATTAGAAAGAGACTTATTATTATAAAGGGGAGAAATAGGTGAAAAATAAACTTTACCTTAATAAATTAAAGGGTTGTAGCTCTAAATGTATGTTACCTTAATATGGTAACTTTTAATGTGAATGCTACCATATTATGATAGCTTTTAAGAATAATTTTATGTTATAAAAAGCAAGTATATGCTTAATATACTCAAATACACTAAGGTATGATGGAGATTTCTTGTATGGGAAGGAAAACAAAATATAACACTTTATCTTAGGTTGGTGTTATAACATACATTACAAAACAGAAAGGAAAGCAATATGATAAGTAAAAATAGTAGATTACTTATCGAAGGGAAAGAATTAAAACTACATATGCTTAGAGGAATGTTGAATAAAGAAAAACAATGTAAAATTTCTTCAAGGGAATATGTAAGGACTGAAATGCAAAAGATAGCAAGAGGAAATAAACCATTAAGTATGGGTGTATATACATATTGGACTAAACATAAATCTATTGTTAATAGTGAACCATACGTTGGATACCCAGTAAGCGAAGAATTGGTTTATAGATATGGATTAGATAATGGTTATTTTACCGAGTGGGAGGTTTCGTTTGAAGACTTTTCTAACGATAATAGAGTAATTAAGAATAAATATGATGAAGGAGGTATCCAACGTCAAGTCGAAGATGCCTTGTTAGGATTTAGATTGTCAACAGAATTAACTATTGCTGAACGAAGAAATTATATAATAGACGTGTTTGGTAAAGAAGATTATGATACAATCAAGGATAGGGTGATAAAGAAATATGGCTAAGATTACAAGTAGTAATACAGGAAGAATAAATATTGATAAGTTTGATAAAAAAGCATTGGCGAGTAAATTTGCTCAAAAGAGTGCCGAGTATAAAAAAGAAATAAAAGAAAAGGATATTAAAATTGCTGAATTAGAAGCCAAGATAAGGTCTATAAAAGCAGAGATACAAATATCAAGAACTGATGAAGATACAAAGAAAAAGATATTAAGCTATTATGCAAAGGGATTTCAATATGGTATTATATTAGATAAATTAAAATTTAATAATTATGAAATTACCATAGAGGCTATTAGAGATATATGTATGAATGTTGATGATTTAGAAAGTGAATTAATTCTCTATTACAAAAAAGAAGTTAAAGCATATGAAGAAAGTATAAATATAAATTCAAATATTCTACAAAATGATTTAATTAGAATATATGACATATTGATTAATGATGCAATGATTGATTTAAAAAATGCTCGAACTCTTCAAGATAAAAATAAACTAAGAGAAGAAATAAGAGGTCATACAGATAAGAAAAATAATGTACTTAGAACTATTGTTGTTAAAGAAGAAGAAATTGCTGATAGTGAAATACAGGATATTAAAAACAGTATTAGAAAAAGAAATGATAAGATATTAAAGAATTTTGACACGAGTCATTTGAGGGTAGTGAGATGATATGGATACTAGAATATTATTAGAAGATTTTGATGTTGTATTAGATTTAGATGAAGATGGAGTATATGTGCCAATTAACTATAAGACAGAAGATGGTGAATGGTGTATTATAGAAGATGATATAATTTCAGATTGGATTATATATATTAAAATGGCATTAAGCTCTCCTGATAAAATTAGTAAAAAAAAGAAAGTTGGTAATTTGTATAGTTACCAATGGGGATTTTCAGTAAGAGCAATATTAAAAATAATGAATTTTAAAGCTGAAACGATAGATGTTGAATGGTCGAGACAGTTAATATACTGGCTGTCTATAAATCTTTTTAATTTGGTTCAGAAGCAAGTGATTGCATAATGAGTAAGGGACGCTAAATCCTATCAAGGACAAGCCAATACCAAGCAAAGCCTTAGCAGTAAGGAATGTTTAGAGACTACCGAAAGACAATATGTGAGTAGGGTACACCATAAGTTAATGATGGTGGAAACGGAAGAGTTAATAAAGTGATAAAGCCTTTATTAGCAAGATATAGTCCAATCTTATAAGAAATTATAAGCAGTTCATAAGAGAACGGTATAAAGAGTTACGCCTTTATATGAATATTAAGCAGGTAAAACCTATACACTTGAACATATGAATGCTTTTTTGACAGTATTTGGTTCAAGATATAAAACTGATATAGTTGGGGAACAATGGACTACAATT
>QMPG01000380.1 GCA_003648455.1 Bacteroidota bacterium | reverse complement strand
TTAAAATTTATCGGACAGCAATAATTATTTTATTATAATCCACCCTAATTTTAAATTGACCCGTAAAATAACGAAAACTTTAGTTTTAAAAAAATCTTAAGTTTTACAATCTAACAAGCTGTTTAGATTGCAAAAATATGCAGACCTATAAAAATCTTAATTGTTAAATATTTGGCGAGTAAGAGTTAATTCCCTAATTCAGAAATAAACTTAATTCTCATTAATCTGATTTCTTCCTCCGAATATTCATCATCACCTAGAACATCAAGGGCTTCCTGAACAGATTCAGACTCTGCTTCCTCTTTAAAATAATCAAAAACTTCTTCTTGATGATCCTCGTCAAGAATTTCATCAATGTAATAGTCAATATTTATTTTAGTCCCAGAATTAACAATTGCTTCAATTTCCTGAAGAAGCTCTTGCATATCTATTCGTTTTGCATCAGCTATATCTTCGAGCGACATTTTTCTGTCAATACTTTGAATAATATATACTTTTAAACCTGATTTATTAACAGCAGATTTAACAACCATATCCTGAGGTCTCTCAATATCGTTCTCCTCAACATGTTTTTTTATCAGTTTGACAAATTCTCTCCCATAACGAGTTGCTTTACCCATACCAACACCGTTAATATGTTGCATTTCTTCAATAGTAATAGGATATTGAATAGCCATATCTTCAAGAGACGGATCTTGAAAAATAACAAAAGGAGGTAAACCAATTCTTTTTGATATTGATTTTCTCAAATCTTTTAGCATTGAAAACAATACCGGATCAACAGCACTTGTTCCTCCGTGAGACTTCTGCAAATCATCTTCAACATCATCATAGTCATGGTCTTTTGACAGCATAAAAGAATAAGGCTTTTTAATATACTCTTTACCTTTTTGGGTTACCGACAATAATCCATAACTCTCAATATCTTTATCAATTAATTTTTCAATTAAGGCTTGTCTGATAACAGTATTCCAAAATCTCTCATCCTTATCTTTTCCAATACCAAAAACCTCACTTTGATGGTGTTTATAGAGTTTTATTGAAGAAGTTAATTTCCCTGCCATAACATTTGAGATGTGGTCAGCTTTGAAATTGCCTGTTAATGAAAGAATTGTTTTTAAGACCAACACAATATAGTCTTTACCTTCAAATTGTTCTTTAGGATGAAGACAATTATCACAATTACCACAATTTTCAACATGATATTCTTCACCAAAATAGTGCAATAATTGTTTTCTTCGGCATAAAGACGATTCTGCATAAGAAACTGTTTCAAAAAGCAATTGACGACCAATTTCTTGTTCGGCAATTGGTTTACCTTGCATAAATTTTTCAAGTTTCTGAATATCTTTATAGCTATAAAAAGTAATGCATTTACCTTCGCCACCATCTCGTCCGGCACGGCCTGTTTCCTGATAATATCCTTCAAGGCTTTTTGGAATATCGTAATGAATTACAAAACGTACATCGGGTTTGTCAATTCCCATACCAAATGCTATTGTTGCAACAATAACATCAATATTTTCCATTAAGAAATCGTCTTGCGTTTTTGAGCGTGTTGCCGAATCCATTCCTGCATGATAGGCTAATGCTTTTATTCCATTAATTTGTAAAAGTTCGGCTAACTCTTCTACTTTTTTTCTACTTAAACAATAAATAATTCCTGATTTCCCTTGATTGGCTTTTATAAATTTAATAATCTCTTTAGAGGCATTCTTTTTGGGTCTTAATTCATAATATAAATTTTCTCTATTAAAAGACGATTTAAAAATATTACCATTAAGGATATCTAAATTTTTTTGTATATCATGCTGAACTTTAGGTGTTGCAGTTGCAGTTAATGCAATAATAGGGGCTCTACCTATTTGATTAACTATTGGTCTAATTCTTCTGTATTCAGGTCGAAAATCGTGCCCCCATTCGGAGATGCAATGAGCTTCGTCAATTGCATAAAAAGAAATAGGCACTTTTTTCAAAAAATTAACATTGTCTTCTTTGGTTAATGATTCTGGAGCAACATATAAGAGTTTAGTTTGTCCTTTAAGTACATCATCTCTTACTCTCTGGATCTCTGTTTTGTTTAACGATGAATTTAAAAAATGAGCTATACTGTCATTTTTAGAATGACTTCTCATAGCATCTACCTGATTCTTCATTAAAGCAATTAAAGGTGATATAACAATAGCCGTTCCTTCTTTCATTACAGCCGGCAATTGGTAACATAAAGATTTACCCCCACCGGTAGGCATTAACACAAAAGTATCATCATCCGACAAAACACTTTTTATCACATTCCCCTGATTCCCCTTAAAACTATCAAATCCAAAATATTCTTTTAAATATTTAAGGATTGTCTTCTCATCAAATTTCATTTATTATCAATTTCTCCTCTTATTCTAATTAAATACGAAACTTCAAAATTATTGTTTCATTTTTCAATTATCTAAGTTAAAAAATATTAACTTTATTACAATGTTTTTTTAATAAAAAATCTATTACTTTGTAAAAAAAAAAAGAAAACCTTCATGAATCTAATCAAAGTAAAAGAAATTGCTATAAAAACGATAAAGCATGAAGCAAAATCTATTAGCAATTTAACTAAATATGTTGACGAAGATTTTGCAAAAAGCGTTAAATTAATATACGAAAGTAAAGGGCGAGTTATTGTATCAGGAATAGGGAAAAGTGCTAATATTGCTTCAAAAATTGTTGCTACACTAAATTCAACAGGTACTCCTGCTATATTTATGCATGCAGCTGACGCTATTCATGGGGATTTAGGTATAATCCAAAAAGACGATGTCGTTGTTTGTTTATCAAAAAGTGGTAATACTCCAGAGATAAAAGTTTTAGTTCCTCTTATCAAAAATTTTGGCAATAAAGTAATTGCAATTGTTTCTAACCAAAATTCTTTTTTAGCCAAACAAGCTGATTATGTTTTAAAATCTACAGTTGAAAAAGAAGCATGTCCAAATAATTTAGCACCTACCTCAAGCACAACAGCTCAACTTGTTATTGGTGATGCTTTAGCTGTTTGTTTATTAGAATACAGAGGATTTTCTTCAACCGATTTTGCAAAATATCACCCGGGTGGTGCTTTAGGCAAAAAATTATATATGAGACTAAACGATTTATATATCAACAATGAAGTGCCTAAAGTTTATGAAACTGATAAGGTTGATAAAATAATTATTGAAATATCGTCGAAATTTCTTGGTGCCTCAGCAGTGCTTAACAACAAAAATGAATTAACAGGTATTGTTACCGATGGTGACCTGCGAAGAATGTTGATTGAAAATAAAGATATTAAAAATCTTACTGCTAAAGATATTATGAGTCCTTCTCCTAAAACCATTGAAAAAGATGAACTTGCAATTAAAGCTTTTAATATTATGGAAGAAAATAATATTACTCAAATAATTGTTACCGATAACAACAAATATGTTGGTATGGTTCATTTACATGATATTTTAAAAGAGGGTATTGTTTAAAAAAACAGACTTAAAATAGTAAATGTTGCAAAAATTATGCTTGCTATGCCGTTTGTTGTAGCAAATGCCAAATTAATTTTGCTTAAATCTGTCGGTTTAACTATTAAATGCTGATATAGTAAAAGACTGATAAAAATTATAGCACCAGCCCAATAAAAAACATCAAAATGAGCATAATAGCCTGCATATAAGACTATTAACGAGGAAAAAACATGTAGTACTGCTGACAAAATTAATGCGTTTCGTTTACCAAGCAATGCCGGTATTGAATTCAATTTTTGAGACTTATCAAAATCAATATCCTGTAAAGAATAAATAATATCGAAACCGCTTACCCACAACAATACTATTACAGAAAACATTAGTGGCAATAAATCAAATTTACCCGTAACTGATAAATAAGCTCCTATTGGTGCTAATGACAAACCAATACCTAAAATAAAATGACATAAAGCAGTGTATCTTTTAAAAAAACTATATCCTA
>QMPG01000379.1 GCA_003648455.1 Bacteroidota bacterium | reverse complement strand
TGCATGGCTTGCTTTATTTGTAAGGAAAAACTTACACACTTAAATTTCCAAAATTATTAGTGTTAAATTATGTAAGATATATTTTGTTTTTCTTCAATCTTTTATTTTTTGAATTTAATTTTTTAAAAAAAGCTCTTACTTTCAAAACTTTAAAAGACTTTAAAGACTTTAGAAGGTTTAAACTGTTGATTATAATAATAAAATAACGCTATAAGGGGTGTAAATGATTACTTCAAGGGGTGTAAATGATTTTTCAAGGGGTGTAAATGATTGCTTCAAGGGGTGTAAATGATTTTTCAAGGGGAAAAATATATATATTTACCCCTTATTATGATAGAGTTAATTTATGAAGAAAAATATTATAAGAAAACATAATGAAATAATACAAGCTTGTTATCGTTTAACTTCTTCTGAATTGAGACTAATTTATTCTTGTATTTCTAAAATTGACTATGAGCAACTTATTGATGAAGAAAATATTTTTGCAATTAATGTGCATGATTATGCTAAGACTTTTAACTTACCATTAACAAATGCTAGAAGAGATTTAAAAAAAGCGGTTGCAAGGATCTGGGAACAAGATATTACTATAAAAAAGGGTGCTAAGAATGGATCAGATATTAAAGTAAGATGGTTATCATCAATTTCAGTACCTGATGAAAAAGATCGTTATAAAGATGACACGGTTGAAATAAGGTTTTCTCCGCAGATAATACCTTATTTAACAAATTTAAAAGAACAAGGAAATTTTACCCTATATAAATTAGAGCATCTTTCTGATTTAAAAAGTACTTATAGTATTAGACTTTATGAAATAATGAAAAAGATCCAGAAAATTAGTCCACAATCTATACAAATTTCTGATTTAAGAGAAATGTTTTGTTTAAATAATAAATATCCAAGGATGAAAGATTTTAAAGGGTCTGTACTGGATAAAGCGGTTGGTGAAATTAACAAATCTACTGATATTAAAATATCGTATGAAAATCAAAAAAGAGGAAAATCTATAATAGGCTTCAAATTTACTATTAAAGAGAATAAGTTATCTCTTGAAAATAAACCAGGTAAAAAATATCTATCAGAATCTGAAATATTAAAAATGGCTCAATTATCTAAATTTACTGGCTATAGCTGGCCAAAGTTATATTTAAAACTGGAATCTCAAGGTTATACGTTTGAAAGGAAGCATAAATACTAAAAAATCATTTGCACCCCTTATAAATTTAATTCAAAGGGTAGCGTCCCCTTTGTTCTCTATATCCCTATTGGCTATTTTTCAATTATTGTCATATTTCCTGCATCAAATTTATAGTGTATAATCTTTCCGTTTATTATTAGTGCTATTGCTTGATCAATAACTTCCATTGGTGCAATAAACCATTCTCTTGGCGTGTGTCTTTTTCCTTTTTCGTCAAATACATCCAATTCCAAACAAGAGTTTCCAAAGAAATTATGAAGCAGTTGTTCCAATTTCTGCGGATTCATATTAAAACACTGCCATGCTCCTTGAATGCTTACTGGAGCCATTAAATATGTAGGCTCTTTTTCAGCATTTTTAATTCTTTTTTCAACTTCTGTTTTTGAGTAACCTATTTTGAAAAGGTTTTGAATTGATGTAATCCGTTCATCTTTACTTTTTGATTTAAGAACATAGATATATCCAACTTGTTCATCTTCTTTTGTAATATTACTGAACTTCTCGATAAAATCTTCATTTACTTTATCAATGTTTATAGTAACTCCACGACCATTCATAAATAAATTTTTACCTAATGAACGAAGCTTCATTCCTGATTCAGTGCCATTTTCAAAAATTATCCTAGTACGCCCATCATCCTTTCCGAACTTATCCTTTTTAATATCAAAAGTTTTTTCAAGAAGTAAAACAACACCATTGTGTTCAAAATAATTACCTTCTCTTAATTGATTTTCATTAAACTCTATTAGTTTACGTTTTCCATTTGCCAAGTCTTTCTGAACTTGAATAAATATTGATTCGTATTTGTCAAAATCTTTACAAGGTTTTCTGCGAGCAACAAAATCCGCATTTGCTCTTTCGTAATCTTTGGGGGTGTGTTTAAAATCAAAAAGACCAGCATCATCACCGCCCAAGATATCCATAGAATCATCGCTTAATAAATCGTCAATAGAATTAATCTCTTTGGGTTTATTATATTCTGCTTGTGGTTCGTTTACTTGGTTTGATTCTAAAACGGGCAATAAATCATGAATGTCGTGTTCTTTTAATAAGCCCATTTTAACTTCATCTTCTTTCAAGTTTTTTAGACGAGAATACAACTGAAATTCTGAAATATTACTTGGATTTGCTGTTGGTTCTTTTTTATTACTATCAACAAAATCATTTATTTCTTGAAAAGAAGCCAATAAGCGCTCATCTGCGGTTCGGACATTGGAATTTTTAGGCTTAAAGTTAAGTAATCCTAAAGGGTCATTATTGAAAATATTGTCCAATATTTTATCCTTATCCATTTGCTTCTGCTTTTTTTCGTTTCTCTTCTTTTAGATAAATGATGCATTCAGCCATTCGTTTTTCTAAAGGGTCGTTTGATTTTAAGTTCGGCTCTTTATTGTACATTTTCATAAATTCTTGAATTTTAGGCCAAAGTATTTTTGCTTCCTCAAAATCCATTTTAATTCTTGTGGCTTCAATGTGGTCTTGAATAATTTTCAAAACTTTTGTTGTTACCGATTTTGATAGTATTTCAAAGGCTTTTTGAAAAGGATTAATTTTATCTATCAAATCAATATGAATATCATCAATATCAACAAATGAACCTGCCATTCTGACAAATCGTTTGTCTCCAACTTCTTTAATTTCTCCGTTTTTGATAACCGAATCAACGACTACGTGTTGGCGAACCTCTTCTACTTCTTTATCCGATAAATCGGGATATTTTATTTTGATGATTTTAGGGATCAAAACTTTGTTGATGACTTCGGGGTCAACATTCCCTGGCATTGCTTTAAGCATTTTGTCATCTTGCAAAATGGTCGCTTTCAAGTCGTTTAAATCCGATTCTAAAATATCTTTTACTCGTTTTGAACTCGGTTCTTTTAAACCTCTAATTTTTATTTCACCCGGTTTTGCTTTATCATCGTCATTTACTTTGGTTTTAAATTTCCAATTTGGAGCTAAAACTTGTTCCATTAGCAAAGATGCAGTAATGGCTTTAAGCATATTGTTTACCGAAAATTTCACCAAATCATCTGCGGCATCGGGTTGGGCAATTAAATTTGTAAACTGTGCGTGCGTTTTATTATCGCTGTCTCTTGTTGCTCTACCGATAATTTGAATAATCTCGGTTAACGAACCTCTATAACCCACTGTTAAAGCGTGTTCACAATATGGCCAGTCAAAACCTTCTTTTGCCATGCCCAAAGCAATGATAATATCCATATCGTCTATGGATTCCATTTCTCTCAGGTAGTTTACGATTTTATCTCGTTCTCTTGGGCTGTCTTCTACCAAATCAGCCACTTTTAGCATTTTGCCATCAGACTTACGTTTTACATGAATAACACCCGTATCAGCATCTTGTTTGATTACTTCGCCAATGGCATCTATAATGAAATCTACTTCATTGTGTTTCTCTTTGGTTGATTCACCAGAGTTTACATTTGGAATGTGCAAAATGGTTTTCTTATCGGTATCCAAAATTTCCATTATGGCAGATGTATATTTCCCTTGATAGAAATGATACCCAATTCCCAATGATTTTAGATATTCATAACCGTTTAACTGCTCGTAATAGTTGTAGGTTACTTTGGTGAATTTTTCTTCATCTTCGGGCAATAAAATAGGAACACTATCACCTCTGAAAAACGAACCTGTCATAGCCACAATATGAGCCGTTGATTTCCGCATAATATCACGAAGCAATTCTCACAAACGATTTTCTGCATCTGCCGAAACGTGATGAAATTCGTCAATTGCCAAAAGTGTATTATCAAACTTTTTTT
>QMPG01000378.1 GCA_003648455.1 Bacteroidota bacterium | reverse complement strand
TTTTTGTTCCATGATCGTTGTTTCTTTCCAAGGCATAAACGTCTGATTTTTGTTTCAGACTTCTACCTAAAAAGTGTAAACGATGTTTCTATAACTTTGTAAAGGATGTTTGTATATCGTACCAACATGCCCATAACGGTTTGGCTATGCCCAGTAAGGGATTCCATAGCACTTCCATTTCAATTTATTATTAATTTTTATTACTAGCATTTACTTTCATATCTATCACTAAAACCCTTTTTGGGTATAGCCTTTGTTACCTACAGTACCATGCACTTAGCTCTATTCTGTGTAACTCTTAATCGTATCTAGCCAAAGTTTTAGATCATCATAACTATTCCTATCTCTAATCCTATCTACTGTCATTTTTTCCACAGCTTGAATATTTAGAAGTTTCTTCTTGTCACTTGACAGAGACTTACGTTTATCATGATCAATTGAATTCCAATCATTGCCATTCAACTTGTAGAGTTCTTCCGCCACATACAAAGGAACATCTTGGTTATCCGTGAAGGGATTTAGAACCAATCCCGTTGTACCGTTATCAGCATATGCTTCCACAACTGCTTCGTGGTGTAAGTAAGATTCAAGTTCTAACTTAGATGTGATAAAGGCTTTTTTCTTAGGGTCGCCTTCAGCATTAATTCTATCAACAGCTGTTCGGTAATCAGCTACATCGTTATCATATATGTGAACTACTGGTTTGCCCAAGCCTTCAAGATGTTTATGTTCTAGATAGTGTTTTAGTGCTGATCCCCCCGTTATTACATAGCCAACTTTTCTAGTTGATGTCAGGTCAATAATTGTTGGGTCATCAGCATTTAGAATATAGCTATAACGTTTGAGAGCATTCACATCATGGTTTCCCTCTACATATACAATTACTCTTATCCAGTCGGATGGATTTGGAAGTATTCCCAGAGTTTTAATAATCTTTTCAATTACTTCATCGTTGTCAGATCCATCAACAATATTCTTCCCATATTCAATCTTTATTAAATCATTCTCATCTATTGAAACGTATCTTAAAGATTCAATGGGAATTTCTCTTACCAAATTGGCGCTATGGGTTGTGAATAAGACTTGAACATTTAATTGTTCGCTTAGATTTGTTAAAGCATTAATTACAATTTTTTGATGATTTGGATGTTGTGATGTTTCAGGTTCTTCAATCGCATAAATAATTGAAGGAGCGTTGGCCTTTGCTTTTCTGGATTCGGCCTGTGCTTGAAAAAAACTTAGTAAAACTAATCTACGAATTCCACTTCCTCTTTTATTTAATGGTATGTTGTTTTCATTTAGAAGGGTTAAGTCGAAAATTTTGTTGTAAGAAGGAGATTTTCTGAAATCAGACTTCATGCGTTCAGATAATGATTCATCAAAATCCTTTAACTTTTCTATTGTACGATCGGCTACTTCAGTTGATGCTTCTCGCACTTTATCTTCTACTTTATCTAAGAGATCTATTATTTCCGGTAGGGCTAAGGCTTCATCAATTGCAACTTGCATAGGGTCTTTTATGTCTCCATCTTTATCATCTAATGGTTTGTCAACTTTAAACAATGAGAAAATCGGAAGCAATTTTTTTAAAGAACTCCAAATCGTTTTTAAATTATTTTCACTTTCAATATTTCCGTCTACCTTGAATTCATGGAGAGATCTGTCACCACCAATCGATTCTCTTATTTTTTGTCTTATTGGCGGATTTTTTCGTTTGTTAACATCTGCCAAATCGACCCCTAACTCTTCAGCATAGCTTTTAAGTTTTGCGTTTTTCATACTAAGCAAATCAGCAAGTCTTTCATCGATTGGATAGTTGCCATTAATAAATATTGCTATTGATTTACGTCCTCCGAATGAAAACGTCTTCTTAATTTCTAATTGATTTTCTTGGTTTAAAATCCCTTCATCTATTGGAGAAGTTGGAGAAGTTGTGTCAAGAACTACATCATTTGGAATGCCCTCAAAAAAGCAAGTCAGTTCAATAGAATTTGTATCTGCATTAATAGATAAATCACTCTGGTCAATCTTATCATTAAAGAATCCATCAATAGCTTCAATAAGGGATGATTTCCCAATGTCATTCTTTCCTATTATTGCTGTGAGGTCATCAACTAGAAATGTTGTTTCAGTTTGATAGCATTTATAGTTTTTGAGTTTTAATTTTACAAGTCTCATTTGATCATATTTTCTTTAATGCTCATACTTAAATAAGTTATTGCAGGTAACGTCTTGCAAATATAGCACGTAGCCGTTTCTTTGCAGGATTTTTATTAATTGCTTTTATGTTTATTATACTTTTCATTTTTCTTAAAAACTGCTAACAGGCTATGGGCTATGATTTGCTGTTACCAAACTGTGCTTTTTTTATAATCAATAGTCCTTTGAATTATTTGCAAAGCCTGCTATTAATATCCCCCAAAATGAAAGACCCAAGAGAGCTTCTATTCCTGAAATTAGTTTTAATGCATAATCTGTCTGTTCAATGTCCCCAGACCCTATGGTAGTGAAAGTCACCAAACTAAAATATAGAGAATTCAGAATGTCGCCTTTTGTGTCTAATGAAGAGCCAGGACAATAGCAAAATATTAGAGCAAAGAATAATATGGTTATAGTTGATAAAATAAACACTCTCCATGGTTTTTCACCGTAACCCCATAATATATTCAAAAGTGAAGAAATGAAATATCTCGAATATGACTTAATATAAAAAATAGAAACTTTAAAAAATTTATTCTTTTTTATTGCTTGATATTCATACCAGTAATTTGATTTTACTTTCAAGAAAGATTTACGTTCATATTTTCTTTCTAGAAAGTAGTGGGTACTTGCTTCTTTTCTTCTACCTAATTGGGAATATAATCGTTTAATATGTGCATGAAAATCTTTGCCCCGACCAAAATCAATATCATATTTTATTTTTCCAATTGAAAAGTAGGATTCCCTTATGTCACAAAGATTTAAGCTTGCTTTAAAATCGTAACCAACTACCTTCCATCTAAATAAATTGGCATATGTTGCATTTAATCGAAGTTCGCAATTAGAGAATGACCAATTTTGAAATACTCCATTATTGAGTTTTAAACTTGAATATATGGAATTCCGTACTCCATAAAACGAAGTATTATATGCGTCGATGAAAGCTAAATCTCCCTCAACTGATAAGTTAACAGCAGATGAAAACCATATTTTCAAAATGGTATTGTTTCTAGCATAATTGATTTTCAAGTCATCGAGAGTAACAAAATCTAGATTTCTTTTTCTTAGACTGTAATTGAAGGGTAGTTTGTAATTTCCTAAATCAATTAAACCAAGTTCACCCATGAAATAGTTTTTGCGGCCAATACTTGATGTAATACTAAGATTTAATATTTTATCAGTTCCTTCTTTTTTGAACCAATCTGGATACGGGATTAGTTTTCTTTTTTGCTTAACCAGCAGTTTTGTCTGCTCATAACTTATTGATTCATCAGTGTTGTAGTCGTTAAAATGAAGTATTTGTTGTTCTTCAGAGTTATTGTTTAGAACAGTATATAAATAAATAACTTTTCTTTCTCTTAAAAAATTTGAGGGGGAGTGTTCGATTAGCATTTCATCAGTGATATTTTGGTTATTCATCCAATCAATAAATCTGGGCAATTTTTCTTTCAAAAAACCAACTATTCTCGGATAATCATTTATTTTTCTCCAGTTATTAAATTCTTCTGGAGTCATTTTCCAAAGTAAATCCGCTTGAATTTTTGGGGCTTCAATATATTTTGGTTGCTCTTTCATTGGCATGTTTGGTAGCTCCTTTTATCCGTCATAAAAGTACCGAATAACACCCAAACGTATGTGCAATTAGCACATTTTGTGTTTGATTAACAGAATGCTGACTAAATTACAAAAAAGTTCCGCAGCCGCCTCCTTATTTAGCCCGGAAAGCGGGTTCTTCTCTGCTCTCGCCTGCGTGTCAAGGGAGCATAGAAATTTAATTAAATAACATTTATCGGTTGGTTTT
>QMPG01000377.1 GCA_003648455.1 Bacteroidota bacterium | reverse complement strand
TATATTTTAATATAACCGCAACCATTTTTTACTAATTTGCATCTTATTAAAAACTGAACATTATGAGATGTTTTTATTTTATTCCTATTCTCTTAATATTTCTTATTCCTATTAAAATAAAAGCTCAAAAGGAGGCTTCTGTTTGGCCTGTTAGATGTGGAAAACAGTTTGATTTTCAGTCGAATAGTTTGAATATCTCAGACTTTATTGCTGATGGAAATCGTTATTCAACTATTTGTGATAAGAACGGTAACTTGCTATTGTTTAGCGATGGCAGAACGGTTTGGAACGTCAGAAATGAAGTGCTGATTAATGGAGAGGAACTGATAGGTTCAAGTAATACTTTTTATTCATTGCCTACTTTTGTTCCGTATCCTGAAAAGGAAGGTCGTTATTTTCTTTTTTACGATGAATCTACGAAAAGTAACTTATCGGAGGGGCGAACTCTTTATTATGCTGAAATTGACATAAACGCAAGCGAAGGGGTTGGTGAGATTGTAAAAAAAGGTAATAAATTGGTGGAGAATTACCATTCAAAACCTTCTATAGCAGGCTTCTGTAATAATAATTATTTCTGGCTTGTTATTAATAAAAATGAAAATGATGTGGCTGGAATTGGAAAAGACCAATTGTATTTTTTCAGAATAGATAAAAATGGGGTGTCTCTAAATCCTCAAATTAATTCGCATTTTGACATTGAAAAATCAAGTGGATATAGATTTTCACCTAACGGCGATCGGCTTTATTTCTCGTATATCGATATTGAAAATGGGGAAACCTGGAATGTAATTGCCGATTTTAATTTTTTAAAAGGAGAATTATATAATTATCGTGAGTTTAATTTTAATCCTGAAAGCGATGTAAACACATCTGATATAAGAGAATTCTCTTCCAATGGAAGATTGTTCTATTATTATTCTGATTCAACTTTTTTTCAAATAGATGTAACCTATTCTGATATAGATAAGATAAAAGAATCCATTGTTCCGATTCATAAATTTGATACCAGCGATGAAAAGAAGTTTTATTTACAATTAGCTCCTGATGGAAAATTGTATTTTAGATATTTAGACTCTGACGACCATGTTAAAAAAATTGGTAGAATAAATTATCCGAACATAATAGGATTAGATTGCGAAATTGAATTTGATATTTATAAGGATGATTGCGGTGGTTGGAGTTATCAGGAATTACCACCTTTTGTGACCAGTTTTTCGAGAGATAATAGTTTGGATATTTTAGATGAGATTGTTCCTGATGCAGGCGGAGCGAAAATTTTCTGCTCAGGTACGACCGGTGTTTTAGGAGTTGAAGCACAGCCTGAGTCTTCGTATTATTGGATTTCTGAATACGGTGTTGATGATGTGTTTTCGGCAAAAACAACTTTTAATGCTCCTGTTATATTGAACCGTTCGGATACAGTAGCCTACGTTTTGCGTGCAACGGATGCTAACTGTTGGGTAAATTTCGATACTGCATTTGTTACTGTTTTGCCGCTTATTGATACGTTGCTTATTGATGGAAGTAAATCAGTATGCCCCTTTGTAAAAGAAGTAGTTTATTGGGTGGCAAACAACGAGTTTAAATACGAGATTGAGTGGATTGTTAAAGGTAAACTAAGTTATACAGCTTTGCCTTTTAGCGACAGTATAAAAGTAGATTGGGGAGAATCTAATAATAGTGCTTCGGTGAGTGCGTTTGTTAGTAGTTACGGGTGCGAGTCCGAAATTACTGTTTTTCCGGTTACAATAAATAATATACTTACGCCTGAGGCTCCTGCCGGATCAAGTTTGTTATGTATTGCTGATGCTAAAAATATGAAGTATTATATTCAAGAAACAGCTGGCTCTGTATATAAATGGGTTATAAATGGTGGAGAAATATTATTGGGGCAGGGCACAAATATGGTAACAGTAAATTGGACAGAAGCCGGAGTTCGTGATATTTATGTTGAAGAAACAACCAGCACATCTACTACCGATTGTTTTGGTGAATCGGAGAAGTTATTTGTTGAAATAGTAAACGACAGCCTTGAAATACAGTTAAATAGTGTCTCTTTTGAAACCGGAAATATGGTTAAATTATATTTCGAAAGTGATAAATTAGACGTTGATAAACATAATATTCAGATGTTAGTTGATGACATTATTGTTCCAATGTCGGGAGATAGTATTTATAGCAGGGGAGACAAAGAACTGTATCCCGAGATATTGCAATTAGAGATAACTAATTTGTGTGACGAAAAATTTTATTCAAATAAGCAGCAAACGATTATTTTAACTGGTGACAATAGTAATTATGAGAATACAATATCATTAGAGTGGAATATTAATCGGTTTTGGGAGAACGATAATATTAAACACGAAATATGGTCGTCAGAAAATGGAGATGCTAACTGGAAAATTATTGCAGAATTAGATGTGATTACAAGTTATGATTTTATTTTTCAGGAGGGAAGTGGATATTTGTTATTCAGGGTTAAAGAGATAAATATTGATAAAAACATTGAGTCGTGGTCTAATATAATTAAAAAAGAGATTGACGATAATATGATTGTTCCAGACGTTTTTACACCCAATGGCGATGGTTTTAATGATACGTGGGTGATAAAAAATGTTGATTATAATTCAATAAAAAAAATAGAGATTTTTAATAAATTAGGACAAAAAGTTTACGTGTCCAAAAACGGATTTATACCGTGGGACGGCATGATAAATGGTAAAATATTACAGGGAACTTATCTGTATCAAATAACATTTGTTTCGGGTAACATTAAATATGGTCAAATAACAATTTTGCAATGATTTATCTAAGAAAAATAATTGTTATTCTTTTTGTGTTCTTAACTTTTCAGGTAAAAGCTCAAGATTTTCCGTATCACTATTTTACACATGTTAACCCATTTGTAAACAATCCTTCTTTGGCGGCTTTTAACAATAATTATAGGGTTGATGTTGCTTCTCATAATTTGTGGGCAGGTGGTTTTAAACCTTTAAACGACTATCTAGTTAGCTTTTCTTTTTCGCCACGAGGAAATAGATACAACAATGCAAAAAATCCTTCGGCTTCAAAAAGTAAAAGTCAAAATTCATTTTATCCTTTTGCGCCTTCTGGCAGAAATTATAATCGTAAAACATCTTTTTTGTCAAATGTCGGACTTGGAGTTGTGTTTTTAAAAGAGCAAATAGGTCCATTTAACCAAGATATTCTTCAATTAGTTTATGCTTATCATATTTTAATCTCCGAAAAAACAATATTCTCTTTGGGAATTTCGGGGATGCTTGAAAATATTAATATAAACGTAAATTCTTTAACACCTTTAGAACCTGATGACCCCAGACTTTTGGCAGGAAACAATAACTCACTTTTATTTGATGGAGGTTTTGGTGCTACAATTAGTGGCGAAAAGTACAAAATAGCAATTTCCTCATTAAATATAGTACAGAGTACTCACCGGTTTACTGAAAC
The DNA here is from genome assembly GCA_003648455.1 of Bacteroidota bacterium. The sequence continues at coordinate 542 of QMPG01000377.1, read as the reverse complement.
TTCAGTTGCGGAAATTACAAATTACAGGAAGTTTTTTATATCTGGCAGTTACGTTTTAAGAACAAATAATTTCTTCTCATTTAAACCTGAAATAACCTTGCGAAATTCGAGGGATAATACTTTAAATTTCGACACTTCGGTAACTTGTAATATTGCACAACTGTTTTTTGGAATGGGTTATCGAAGCGAGAATGCAATTTTTATATTTACCAAAATCCCTTTTAAAGAATTTGTATTTTCATACACCTCCGAAAATGCAATGGATTCAAAACATTTAATTGGTAATGCTCATACTTTTTCTGTAAGTTGGACAATGTAGAAAATTATCTTTTATACCAATTGTATTTAAAAATGCGCTGAAAGGTATTTTGAAAATTACAATGGTTAATGCCGATACACAATTAAAGTGGCTTTAGGAATGTAATGAGCTAAAGGCGCATTTTAATTGGTAATCGGTATTAGCTTGAAATACAGGATGGAAGCCTACGAAACCATTGGTGGTTTGTTCAAAGATATTAAACAAGATTACATTGAACATAAAC
>QMPG01000376.1 GCA_003648455.1 Bacteroidota bacterium | reverse complement strand
TAACAGATTTTGAAATACTTAATTTCTTTGCCAATGCCTGTGATTTTAGAAGGCTAATTTACAAGGAAAAAGTAAATGATAGCAATTTTTGATAATGTTTCATCGGGGAGACGACAACTGAAAATTACACTCTCAGCTGTTCCTAACTATCTTTTTGATTTGTTCAGAAGTCTTATCTTTTTATTAATAAGGTTACATTTTTTTGAGTCTTAAAGGTTTTTTCTATAGGAAGATAAAACATATTCTATATTTGTCGAGCCGAAAGATAGAAATAAAATAAGTTTGAAAAAGAAGATTATTAATATTGGAGTGCTTGCTCATGTAGATGCAGGAAAAACTACTCTTAGCGAAAGCTTTTTGTATTTAGCAGGGGTAATAAAAAACCTTGGTAATGTAGATAAAGGTAGCTCGCAAACAGATTTTTTAGACATTGAAAAAGAACGTGGTATTTCTATTCGTTCTGCAGCTTCAACTTTTTATTGGAAAGATGTACAAATAAATTTAATTGATACTCCCGGGCATATAGATTTTTCTGCAGACTTAGAACGTACGTTAGTGGTTTTGGATGCCGCTATTTTAGTGGTCTCTGCTGTTGAAGGTGTTCAGTCGCATACCGAAAATATTTGGTCAGTACTGAAAGAGCATAAAATCCCCACTGTTATTTTTATAAATAAAATAGATCGCTTGGGAGCTGATACAGAGAGAGTTTTGCGCGAGATAAGAAATAATCTGACTGACGATATTGTAGTTTTGCAAGAAAGCATAAATGATGGAGAAGGAAATGCAGCAAACATTAATAGTTGTTGGAACGAAAATAATATTTGTGAACAAACTCTTGAAAGCATTGCTAATAATAATGATGTTATTTTAGAGAAATATATAAATAATGAAACCGTCTCCTTCTGTGAGTTAGACGAAGAGTTAAAAGCTGCTGCTAATAGTTCTCAGCTTATTCCTGTTTTAATGGGAGCAGCAAAAAATATGTTGGGAGTGCACGAACTTTTAGATGCTCTTGTAAATTATATGCCTTTTGCAAAAGGAAGTGAAGAAAATCCTTTTTCGGCCTTGGTTTTTAGTGTTGCTCACGATAGAAAATTGGGGAAAATTATTGGCATAAAATTGTTTGACGGAAAACTATCTAATAGAGACGTGATTAAAAATGTTAGTCGCGATATAGAAGAGAAAGTGAGTTTAATTAGACGTTTTCAGGCCGGAAAATTGAAAGAGGAAAACTTTGTTGGTGCAGGCGATATAGCTGCTGTATGCGGTTTATCTGCTGCTAATATTGGTGATGTTTTAGGAAGTGATAGTCTTGTTCCGAAAAAAATAAAAATAAATAGTCCTTTGCTTACCGTACAAGTTAAGGCCGATAATGAAAAAGATTATCCTGCTTTAGCAGAAGCTCTTCAGATTCTTAATACAGAAGATCCTTCTCTTCAATTTGAATGGTTGCGCGAAGAGAAAGAGTTGCATATTAGGATTATGGGTTGGATACAAATTGAGGTGTTGGAGAGAATTATAGAAACTCGCTTTAATGTTAAAGCCAAATTTGATAATCCAACGGTGATTTATAAGGAAAGTCCTAAAAAATCAGCCGAAGGCTTTGCCCGATATTGGATGCCAAAACCTTGTTGGGCTATTGTTAAGTTTAAGATTGAAGTGGGAGAGACGGGAAGCGGACTTGTTTATAAATCGGAAGTTGGTGTAAATGATGTGCATAGAAAATATCAAAATGAAATAGAGCGTACTATTCCCGAAGCTTTAAAACAAGGTCCTAAAGGATGGGAAGTAACGGATTTGATAATTACTTTTATTGAGGGAGAAGATCACGAAGTGCATTCTCGTCCGGGTGATTTTGCAATAGCAACGCCTATGGCTATAATGAATGGTTTGGTAAATAGCGGAACAAAATTTCTTGAACCTTATTTATGGTTTCAAATTGGGGCTCCCGAAGATTTATTGGGAGTAATTACCAGTGATATTATTCAGATGAGAGGTAGCTTTGAAAGTCCGCAAATGAAAAACGGAAAATTTATGTTGGAAGGATTAGTCCCTCTTGCTACTTCTATGGATTTTCCAATAAGATTAAGCTCCCGTTCCGGCGGAAAAGCAAAGATTAAAACACGTTTCCATTCGTATAAAGAATGTGCAGACGATAAAGGAGTGATTAGACCATTTAAAGGCATAAGCCCGTTAGACGAGGCTAAATATATACTAAAAGCTAGAAAAGCAATTCAGGAAAGTTGGAAGAATTAAGCCTGTTTAAATTATTTTCAATTTTTATGTTCTACAATTAGCTCAACCTAAGCACTGCTGTATCTATAAAAATTAGTTTTTAAGGTCGGTAAAAAAGCGTTAGCAAGACATACTCTTCCCGATTACTTATCGGGGTGTGTATGGCTTTTGAGGTGGCTTTTTTCATTAGGCTACTTTTATATCATACAAATGTTTCTGAAATTCAATAAACATATCTCGTATTGCTAAAATATCACCGCCTAATTCCGAAACTCCATCTTCTTGCGACTGGAACATTCTTTCTAATAAAATCGGTAATTTTTCTTGGTCAAGTTCTGTTACTCCTGCTTCGATATATTTATCCAAAACAAAGTCAATAAACTTTTTTTGTTTTTCATTCATTAATGCGAAAATTGTGGCTTTTGCTCTTGTTGCTCTTTCTTCACGCGTTATTGGTTTAAAATCGCTATTAAATACATATTCCAAAACATCGAACAAATCGCTTTTTTCTGCATTTATTAGTTTTTGAAGTGTTTTCAATTCGTCTTTGCCAAAACCTGCTTCATCTAATTTTTTAAGTAGTGTTTTTCTTGTTATAGGGTTACTCCAAATTTCTCGTAATTCCTTTTCGTCTTTGAAAAAGTTAGGAAGTTCGCCAAACAAGTTTTCTAAAAACTCTTGTGCCGAAATTGGTTTGCCATCTGCACTCCAAAATGAAGTAGCAGTCATATGTTGGATTTCTCTCTCTTTGCCGTCTTTCAGTTTTACTTTTATTTTTTCAGGCCTTTTTTCTGGTTCATAATCAAGTTCCTTTTCCTTTGCTTCACTTTTCTTTGCTTCGCCTTTTGTGTATTCTGCAGGTTCCATTGGTTCGCCGTCCCATTCCGGGTCTGAAAAACGTTGATAAGCATCTACAAAATCGTAAATTGTAAAAAACTCTTTGCCTTCAAAAAGGCGAGTTCCACGACCTACAATTTGTTTAAATTCTATTATCTGATTTACAGGACGCATCAATACAATATTTCTAATATTTCTTGCATCAACACCAGTTGAAAGTTTTTGCGAAGTGGTTAAAATTGTAGGAATTGTTTTTTCGTTGTCTTGAAACTCTCTTAAAAATTGTTCGCCTATTTCTCCGTCATTTGCTGTAACTCTAACGCAATAATTAGGGTCTTTGTTTTTTTTGTTTTGATTTACCAAATCACGAACTAAGGCTGCGTGTTCTTGTGTAGCACAAAAAATAATTGTTTTATCATTTTTGTTAGCATCTTTCATAAAAGTATGCACACGATAACGCTCTCTTGCAGGTATTACAATTTTTCTGTTAAAATCGCTTTCTTTATATAATTTCCCTTCTTCAATTATTCCTTCAACAACCGTATCATCTGCGGTATAAATATAATCGTCAAAGGTTGTTTTTATACGCTTTACTTTGAAAGGTGTTAAAAATCCATCGTTTATACCATCTTTTAACGAATAGATGTAAACAGGGTCTTTAAAATACTTATAAGTATCTACATTAAATTTACGTTTCGGTGTAGCGGTTAAACCTAACTGAACAGCAGGTTTAAAATATTCTAAAATTCCTCTCCAATTTCCCTCGTCATTTGCTCCACCTCTGTGACACTCATCAATTATAATAAAATCGAAAAAGTCTTTTGGGTATTGATTGTAATATGCAGTAGAAGTATCGTATTCTATTTTGTTTTGCTCTTCATTCTCATCTAATTCTGCGGTATTATCATTTGCCATTAAAGATTGAAAAATGGTAAAAAAGATACTG
>QMPG01000375.1 GCA_003648455.1 Bacteroidota bacterium | reverse complement strand
TAGCTAAAACAAATAATATTTTAAAAGAAAGTTTTCTATACGACGTTACTCGTTTCAACAATAATTTTATTATATCAACAATTAATAATGGTTGTTTTGTTATTGATAAAAAAGGAAATATTATTAATAAATTTAATAAGCAAACTAGGCTTCAAGACCAAACAACAATATCTGCTTATATTAAACAAAATACACCTCTTTGGTTAGCATTAAATACAGGAATTTCAACTCTTCAACTTAACTCTCCAATAAGATTATTTAGTGAAGAATCCGGGCTTAAGGGGAGTATTAATGATATTATTCGCTACAAAGGAGTATTATATGTTGCAACAAGTTTAGGGGTCTTTTATTTAGATTATGAGAATAACTTACCTGTATTTAAAGAGATTAAAAATATAGCTGAACAATCATGGAAATTTCAAAAGTTTAATTATCAGAAAAATAAAAGCAAATTACTTGTTGGTACTATAAAGGGCTTATACGAAATTTCAACGAATAATAAAGGAGTTAATATTGACAACAGAATTAAAAATTTCGAAGACTTTTATCAAAAAGGCAAAAAATTTTATGTTTATTTTTTATTCTCATCATTAAAACATGAAAGCTTACTTTTTTTGGGTACAAAGGAAGGTTTGGTTTCTTTAAAATACGAAAATAATTCTTGGTATATAAAAAATAAATTTGAAGAAAATAAATATGAAATAAGAAGTATTTCTGATGATATTGACGGAAATATATGGGTGGCTACAGCTTATAATGGAATCTGTGAAATAAATTTTAATTCAAACAATGAATATAATATTACACATTATGATACATCTAATGGTTTAGCCTCTTTACAATCAGTGTATATGTATAACTATGACAATAATTTATTATTTTTAAGCTCAAAAGGTATATATAGATTTAATAAAGAAACGAATAATTTTTATCCCGATACAATTTTTTATAATGGAGAAGTAAATAATTCTGCATTTTTCCGTTGTTCAAAGCATGAAAATGGAAGTTATTTCTTTGCCGTGTCTAATATTAATAATCATTGGATAGAAAAATTAAGAAAAAATGAAAAAGGTAAATATTCTAAAGAAGTAATTCCTTTTAGATGTCTTCCAAATTTAACAACAGATGCTATATATTGCGACCCCGATAATAAAAATATTACCTGGTTTGGTATTTCTAATCAGTTATATAGTTATAACAGTAATGTATACAAAAATTATAATAAAAAGTATTATACATTACTAAGGAAAGTCGTTATTGGAGAAGACTCTGTTATTTTTAGCGGAACTAATTACACAATAAATAATGATAGCATTTTGAATGTAGCATTAACACAGCCCGAAGAATTAATGCCAGTGTTAGAATTTAAGAATAATGTTATTAGATTTCAATATGCAACTCCCTTTTTTGACAAAGAAGAAAAAATAGTATATAGTACATTACTTGATGGCTATCAGAAAGAGTGGTCAAAATGGAATAGTAAAACCGAGAGAGTTTTTACAAACTTAGATGAAGGAGATTATTGTTTTAAAGTTAAGGCAAAAAATATTTATGGAATAGAAAGCGAAATAGCTGCCTATAAATTTACAATTGTACCACCTTGGTATAGAACAATTTTGGCATATATTTTTTATGTGATAGCTTTTGTGGTGTTTGTTTGGCTTATTGTTAAATTAAATATTCGTAGATTAGAACAAGATAAAATAAGACTTGAAGAAATCGTAAAAGAACGAACTGCCGAAGTTGTAAAACAAAGAGACCACATTGCGGCACAAAACAAAAGCATTACCGATAGTATTCAATATGCAAGCAGAATTCAAAGAGCTTTATTGCCGGGTGAAAAAATTATTAAAAATATGCCGGATCATTTTGTGCTGTTTAAACCACGCGATATTGTTAGTGGCGATTTTTACTGGATGGCCCAAAAAGGAGATAAATTGTTTATAGTAGCTGCTGACTGTACAGGGCACGGTGTTCCGGGTGCATTTATGAGTATGCTTGGCATGTCTTTCTTAAACGAGATTGTTAACGAAAAAGGTGTCGATTATACTAATATTATTCTCGACGATTTAAGAGAACACGTTATTACATCTCTTAAACAAACCGGAGAAAGCACTAAGTCTAAAGATGGAATGGATATTGCTTTCTGTATTATTGATAAGAAAACCAGAAAGTTACAGTTCTCTGGTGCAAATAACCCTGTATATATTGTTAGAAAACTTACTAAAGAACAAATAGAAGAAGCACAAAAACCGGATTTTATTTTACCTAAAGCTTTTATGCGAAATGAAAATTATGAATTATCTCAGATAAAACCCGATAAAATGCCAATAGGTATTTATATTAAGAATAATCCTTTTACTTATAATGAAGTTCAATTGCAAGAGAATGATAGCTTGTATATTTTTTCTGATGGTTATGTCGACCAATTTGGAGGAGAAAAAGGTAGTAAATTTATGACAAAACGATTTAAACACCTCTTGTTAAGTGTTCAGGGTAAAACAATGAAAGAGCAAAAAGAAATCCTTGATAAAAATATTGAAGACTGGAAAAATGGAACTGAGCAGGTAGATGATATTCTCGTAATAGGTTTCAAAGTTTAACATTAAATAAATTTTTTCTAAACTGTCGTTTTTTTTAACTCGGCATTCTTTTTATTAATAATCATTTAAAATTATTGATATAAAGAAAATAAAAACATAATATTTTATACATTTGTTGCTACTCTTTAATTAAATTTAATATGAGAAAAATATTTTTATCAGTAATATTAATACCTTTATTTTTGTCTTGTAGCACAGATTTTGATGTAAATGCAGATTGGCAAGATATTACAATTGTATATTCTTTATTAAGTCAGAAAGACAGCGTTCATTATGTAAAGGTTAATAAAGCTTTCTTAGGAGAAAGAGACGCATATGAAATGGCATTGCAAAGCGATTCTATAAATTATAATTCAGATATTAGTGTGAAACTCGAAAGATGGAAAAATAACGAAACACAAGCATCACAAATTATATATCTCGAAAAAACTAACGATATTATTAAAGATTCCTTAGATATTTATGGAAACACAGGAAGTTTTGCTACTGATAATAATATTATTTACAAAACTACAGACTCATTATTTAGTGATAGCGATTACAAATTAGTTGTTGAAGTCCCAAACAAAAAAGAAATTGTTACATCAACAACCGGTTTAATAAGTGATTTTAGAATAAGTTTGCCTACCGCAGACAGACCACCTGCAATATCTTTATCCGATTATAAAAACAATTTTAAAGTAGAGTGGTTTTCTGCCATAAACGGAAGATTATATCAGATGACAATAAGATTTAATTATCTTGAGATTGAAAATAAAGACACTGTAAAAAACTTTATTGACTGGAAGTTTCCTTCTCAATTATCACAAAATCTTAGAATCAAAAATAATTTAGCAGAAAAAATGTTTCAATATGTAAATGGAGAATCATTTTTTGAGTTTGTTTCACTTAATATTGATGAAAATTCAAATGTGATACGCGTTGCTCAAAACCTCGATTTTATTTTCAATGTTGCAGGTGAAGAATTAGCTAATTATATTCAAATCAGTCAACCGTCAAATAGCATTTCTGAAACAAATCCTGAGTATACTAACATTACTAATGGTAAAGGAATATTTTCTTGTAGATACACCAAGACTGTTTTTGATAAAAAATTAACATCACAAACAATTGACAGTTTAGCTTACGGAAAATATACAAAAAACCTAAGATTTCTTAATCACAATAATGGGTTATAATCTTTTATCTAATTAACCCGCTTTCATGTAAAAACGAAGAGAATTGCATGAATTAGCGATGGATAGTGGAAAGTAAAGCGGAAACCGAACCGCCAGCTGGCGGTGAGCTCACGCAAGTAAACCCCGCATTAAATTTGGGCTTATTAAAAACACCAAATTTGTTGGTAATTCTTAACCCGCTTTCTTCATACAAAAACGAAGTGAATTGTATGAATGTGTGATAGATAGTGGGGTGCAAAGCGGGAAACCCCG
>QMPG01000374.1 GCA_003648455.1 Bacteroidota bacterium | reverse complement strand
TATTATTTTTGGTGTTTTAACTACAAACAACCAACAACAAGCCATTGACCGTGCAGGCGGAAAACATGGCAACAAAGGTGATGAAGCTGCTATTGCTGCAATCAAAATGGTTGCTTTAAAAAACTCATTGAAAAAATAAATTATAGACAGGTCATTGAGACTTGCCTATAATTTTTACTCATATCTTAAAGCATCAATAGGATTAAGATTAGCAGCTTTTCTTGCAGGATACCAGCCAAAAAATATTCCAATAACTGTACAAAAAATAAACGATATAATTATTGAATTAATAGTAATTTGAACAGGCCAACTCATAAAACTTGAAACAAATTTTGAGACACCAACACCCAGTAAGATTCCAATTATTCCGCCAATAACACTTAAAAGGGTTGATTCTATAAGGAATTGGAGCAAAATATCTCTACCCTTACCTCCTACTGCCATTCTAAGACCTATTTCGCGAGTTCGTTCAGTAACCGACACATACATAATATTCATAATTCCAATACCTCCAACCAACAAAGAAATTCCGGCAATAGCCGATAATAATGCTGTTAAAATATCGCTTGTTGAAGATAATCTGGTCATTATCTCTTGCTGAGTTCTTATTGAGAAATCAGATTCTTCAGATGGCACTAATTTATGTCGCGAACGCAACAATGTCTCAATTTCGTCAGACGCTTTCTGTGATAAATCAGAACTTTTAGCAGAAACATAAATGCTTTGAACATGCGTAATTGCAAGTATTCTTTTTTGAACAGTTGTATAAGGAGCAATAATAAGATCATCTTGATCCTGCCCAAAATTACTCTCACCTTTTGCTTTAAGAATACCAATAATTTTAAAAGGAATTTTATTAAATCGAATATTCTCTCCAACAGGATTGGCTCCTTCACCAAATAATTTTTCAACAACAGTATTTCCTATGAGGCAAACTTTTTGAGAACTTCTAATTTCTTTGTTAGTAAATAAGCGACCGTCTTTTACTTCCCAATTCTTGATCGAAAAATAATCAATATTAACGCCATAAATACTTGTAGGCCAGTTATCATAAATTGATAAAGCCTGACCACCGCCTCGTACCATTGGCGATACTGCAGACACTGCATCGCAATCATTTTTTATTGCAACAGCATCGGCAACAGTGAGATTCTTGGCATTACCACTTCCCATCATAACTCCACCTCTTGATTGTGAAGAAGGTCGTATAAAAAGAAGGTTAGTACCCAATGATGAAATTTGTTCTTCAATGCTTTGCTTTGAACCTTGTCCAATAGCCATCATTGCAATAACAGATGCAACACCAATAATGATTCCAAGCATTGTTAAAAAAGCACGAAACTTATTCTTAATCAATGAGTTTGTTGCAACCTTTAATAAATTTAAAATATTCATAAAAAAAAATTTTTAAGTCCAATTCAAAAAGTTATATTTCAAAATTGTTAAAACCTGACAGGTTTTCTATTATCCAAAGTATCAGTAATTTAGCCATACTGTTTTTTATTGAAACAAACCTGTCAGGTGTATTCTGAGTAATCTTAATTTTTAATAATCTGCTTCAGCAGGCAATTTAGCCAATGATTCTGAGGCATTCTTTTTGTTCTCTACAATAATTTCACTGTTTATTCTACCGTCACGAAAAATAATATTTCTTGAAGTAAATTGTGCAATATCACTCTCGTGCGTAACCAGACCAATTGTTATACCTTTACTATTCAATTTCTGGAATACATCCATAATATCATAACTTGTTCTTGTATCTAAATTCCCGGTTGGTTCATCAGCTAAAATAATAACAGGATTATTAACTAACGAACGCGCAATGGCTACTCTTTGCTGTTGTCCTCCCGATAACTGATTTGGAAAATGGTACATCCTATCGGAAAGGCTAACTGCCTCTAAGGCTTCAATAGCTCTTTCGCGTCTTTCTTTGGCACTTATTGAGCTATTATAAAACAAAGGTAACTCAACATTCTCCAGTGCAGTTGTTCGCGAAAGTAAATTGTATGATTGAAAAACAAAACCAATCTTTTCATTCCTAAGTGTTGCTAATTGGTCTTTCGAAAGTTTCTTCACATCTACATCATCTAAAAAATAATCACCTGATGTTGACTTATCAAGACAACCTAAAATATTTAGCAAAGTAGATTTACCCGAACCACTTGGTCCCATTATTGCTACAAATTCTCCTTCTTCAATATTGAAATCAATACCTCGCAATGCGTGTACAGTTAAATCACCTAAATCGTAATTTTTAACTAAATTATGTATCTTAATTATTTTATTCGACATGGTATTATTTTTTACAATTATTTTTTCTTATGACGAGAAGGCAAAAATGGACTTCTTTTCTTCGAGGAATTATTGTTCTTAACTATATCTTGTCCAATAATAACGCTGTCACCCAATTCCAGACCTGCAATAATCTCAACGTTTTCGCCGTCGTTCTCACCTGTTTTAACTCTTTTGGGTTTAATGTTTTCTCCATTTTTCACCCAAACTTTTGTAAATCGCTTTGCCCTTCCTTGCTGAGCAGAATTATTTGATGCAAATTGTTTCATCCTACTCATTCTTTTTTGTTTATCAGAATCGGGTAAACTACTAAAATATGACTTCATCACTTCCTGCGTAGGATTATACCTCAATGCTTTACTCTTAATTTTAAGAACATCATGTTTTTCTTTTACATAAACAACTATATTTGCTGTCATTCCAGGCATTAATTTTAAGCTTGGATTTGGGGCATCAATAATAACATTATATGTAACAACATTCTGAACAACAATAGGTTGCAATCGTTTCTGAATAATTTTTCCTTTAAAAACCAAATCAGGATATGCATCAACAGTAAATTCTACTTTTTGTCCTTTTTCAACCTGACCAATATCTGCCTCATCAATGCTTGCCTCAACCTGCATTTTGCTAAGGTCATTAGCAATTGTGAAAAGCGTTGGAGTATTAAAGCTTGCAGCTACTGTTTGCCCAATGTCAACATTACGTGAAATAACAACGCCATTTATTGGTGCTGTTATTGTAGCATATCTTAAATTTGTTAGTGCTCTATTTAATTGAGCTTTAGCCGACATATAGTTTGCTTTTGCAGTTTGAAAACTATTTAATGCCTCATCATAATCAGTTTCAGGAACAACTTTATTTTCAAAAAGCTCCTTTATTCTGTTATATTTCTTCTTATTAAAAGTAAGTGTTGCCTCATTTCTGGCTAACGATGCTTTACTTTCTAATACTGCTGCAGCTAAAGTCGTAGTGTCAATCATTGCAATAAGCTGTCCTTTCTTTACTATTGAATTAAAATCAACAGCTATGTTTCTAATTACACCAGAAACCTGAGTACCTACTTGAACTGTTGTTATTGCCTCCAATGTTCCTGTAGCTGTAATTGTTGTGCTTATATCGCCCCTTTCAACTTGTGTAGTTTTAAAAACAACATTGCTATTATTACTTTTTCTGAAAATAAAAATAACAACTATAATAGAAACAATAATAATACCTGAAATAATAATCAATCTCCTTTTCATAAATTTATAATTTTATTGATAATCAAAATTTTAAAAACATATTAAAAAAGCACATAAAATAATTGTATGCTTTTTGGTTTTATTTTCTCTATTTAGACAAAAAATATTTACTGTTTATTCCAAATATTATTATTTTTTATTAATATTACAACATCAAATAATATTAAGACATTTTTATTTTTTCTAAAAAAATAATTTAACAACTATTTATTAACCAAATTTTTGTCTTAAATATTTTTCATAAAAAAGGAGGTGTGTTTTTCACTTCCTTTTTTTATGGGATTATTTTTTTACCTTTCCATATTCTTTTTTTTACTCAATTTCCTTAGTCATCTATTAAAAATAAGAAATTAACCCGAAAAATTCATATTTTTTTTACGCTTAACCCGGAAAATTCATTAATTTTCTACGATTAAGTAATACCAACAAATTTGGGAATTTCATTAACCCCAAATTTGGGTATTACTAAATCGGGGTTTCCCACTTTGCGCCCCACTATCTATC
>QMPG01000373.1 GCA_003648455.1 Bacteroidota bacterium | reverse complement strand
ATTTCTGCAAGATATGAAAATAATATTATTCCAATTGTTGATTACGCAATTTTTAGAGAACAACAATTTGATGATTATAACTTAAAAATTGAACAGTTTATGTTTAGTGTGGGTTTTATTATTGGGAGGCAGAAAATTTCTTTCAGAAATAATGAATAGTATAAGTATTTGAAATATTTTTATAATATACTTAACTTTGAGTTCACTCCGAAAAGTGTTTTTCGTCATTCCGCCAGCCGGCGGAGAAGCAATCCTTACGTGTTGATTGTCAACAGATTGCTTCGGGCTTCGCCCTCGCAATGACGGCTATGAAGGCTTTTCGGAATGGACTCAACTTTATAAACTTTCAACTTTAAATTTTATGCAACAACACCACCGCTTAATAATTATTTTGTTTATTTGTTTATTCAGTTACACACTTTCAGCTCAAACATATACAATTAGTGGTTTTGTAAGCGATTCCGCCACAGGTGAGAAACTTATTTCGGCAAATGTATACGATCTTAAAAATTATAAAGGAACTGTAAGCAATCTGTTTGGTTTTTACAGTATTAGCCTGCCTGCCAACGATACTGTTAAATTAGTTTCATCATTTATCGGTTATAAAAAATTTATTAAAAAAATTATTTTAAATAGTGATAAACGAATAGATATTGTTTTATTGCCCGGACAGGAATTAAAAGAAGTTACAGTAACAGCTGATAAGTACGAAAGAATAGAACAACATCCTAAAATTGGTGTAATGGAAATTCCTATGCAACAAGCCAAATTATTGCCGAGTTTTATGGGTGAGGTCGATATAATGAAAACCATTCAGTTACTGCCAGGAGTTAAACAAGGTAGAGAAGGCACAAACGGTTTTTATGTTCGTGGCGGAACACCCGACCAGAACTTAATTTTGTTAGATGATGTTCCTTTATATTATGTAAATCACATGGGTGGTTTTTTATCTGTTTTTAATGCAGATGCAATAAGTAATGTAAAGCTTATTAAAGGTGGTTTCCCTGCAAAATACGGAGGAAGGCTTTCGTCTGTTCTCGATATAAGGATGAAAGAAGGAAACATGAAAAAGTATCATGCCAATGCAACAATAGGTTTTATCTCATCTAAGATTGAACTTGAAGGTCCTATAATAAAAGATAAAAGCTCATTTATAGTTTCTTTTCGCAGATGCATGTTAGACCTTTATACCCGACCCTTAACCAAATTGGTTGTAAAAAATGCATCAGCCGGTTATACTTTTTATGATTTTAATGCAAAGTTTAATTATGTTTTTTCTGATAAAGACAGAATACTCTTAAGTTTATATACAGGAAGAGACAGAATTTTTATGAAATATAAGTCAGAAGATACGGTAAGTATGAATAAAATAGAATCAAACATGAAATGGGGCAATATTCTCGGGGCTTTGCGTTGGAATCATTTATATAATCACAAGCTGTTCAGTAATTTAACATTATCTTATACAAAGTATCATTATATGAGTGATTTTTCGCATGAAATTACAGATACCACAGAGACACAAGGATTTAGCAATAATTTTTTATCCGGTATTGGCGATTTAAGTGCAAAAATAGATTATGATTATTTCCCTTCTGTAAATCATAAAATTAAGTTTGGATTAAATTCAATAATACATAATTTTAATACAGGTATAACGAAATTCGGTAAAACAGTTACCGATACATCATTAATTGATACAGCTTATGGTTCGCAAATAATTAATACTTACGAAATATCTGCATACATTCAAGACGAAATTCAATTTACACCCTTGCTTAGTGCAAATGTTGGTGTTCATTCATCGTTTTATTTTGTTGACAATAAAAAATATTATTCTGTTGAGCCGCGTATTGTTAGCAATTATTTGTTGCTTGAGAATTTTTCGGTAAAAGCCTCATTTTCAGCCATGAAACAATATATTCATTTGTTATCAAATTCAGGAGCAGGAATGCCAACCGATTTATGGGTACCTGTTTCGCAAAATGTAAAACCACAACAAGCATATCAGGCATCAATTGGTTTAGCACACACAAACTTAAAAAAGAAATTTGAAGTGAGCATTGATGCATATTATAAAAAAATGTTTAATTTGATTGATTTTAGAGAAGGCGAAAGTTTTTTTGGTGAATCGCAAATTTGGCAAGATAAGGTTGAAACAAACGGCATAGGACATTCTTATGGCATTGAGTTTCTTCTGCAAAAGAAAACAGGAAAAACAACAGGATGGATTGCATATACATTGTCAAAAACCGACAGACAATTTGATAACTTAAATTTTGGAAAGGCATATCCTTTTAAATTTGACAAGCGTCATGATTTTGCAATAGTGATTAATCGTAAAATTGATGAGAATATTTCATTATCGGCAACTTGGGTTTATGCAACAGGCAATGCACTGACTATTCCCGAGGGTATTTACAATGTTTACGACCATTCAAAACAACATTTCTACTATGATTATCCAATTATAGATGAATATAAAAATAAAAATAATTTTCGCATGCCAAGTTATCATCGTTTAGATTTTGGCATGAATTTTACAAAACAAAAAAAACACGGAATCAGAACATGGAATGTAAGTATTTACAATGTTTATAACAGAAGAAATCCGTTTATGGTGTTTTATCAATTAAACAGAGATTATTCAACGCAGGGCGATATTGGTAAATTTGCATTAATGAAATATAGTGTATTTCAGTTTATTCCGTCTGTTAGTTACTCGTATAAATTTTAACAAATAGTTAGTAATGAGAGAGATTGAATGAGATTTTAATAAATCCGAAAGTCTAAATAAATTAAAGTAATACAGATAAGAATGATTATATAGTGAAATTGGAAATTCGGAAGTATTATAAAAACAGTAAAAAGTTCAAATATCCGTAATTCGTAATTAAATAAACAAATGAAGAAGATTTTTAAATTTATTTATTTTGTATTGTTCATCCCATTGGTTTCTTGTATTGAAGAAATTGATATGACGCACTATGAACATGAAGATAAGATAGTTGTTAATTCATTGTTTAGCCCTGATAGTAATTTTTATGTGCGAATTTCAAAAAGTACAGGACTAAATGAAGCTGTTTATGGTCATTCGCAGGATTTTAGTGGCGATGATTCTATTCGTTTGGATTTTGATAAGTGGTATATTAAACCTGTAAGAGTAAAAGATGCAAACGTAGAATTATGGAAAAACGATAAGTTTCTTGAGAAGTTATTGTATACAAGATTAGGGGTTTTCCGCTCGGTAAACGAAATCCCTGAGCCAAATCAAAAATATGAAGTAAGAGTGTCTGCATCCGGATTGGAAAGTGTAACTGCAGATGATATGCTTCCGCAAAAGGTGAATATTATATCTGCAAATTTTGAAGATGCCGGTTTTTGTTTTGACAACTATGGTTATTTTGTTAAAATTACAATTACTTTTAAAGATCCTGCGGATGATAAAAACTATTATGAAATTCTTTTACCAGATACTACTTGGTACGATGACTTTAATGATGGAAATTTGATAGATTCAGTTGGTTATTATGTTTATTATAATCAATTACGTACTGATGACCCTGTAGTATTAGCCGAAGGAGAACAGGATTTTATTTGTCGCAGCTTTGTTTTTTCAGACGATATGATAAACGGGCAGATTTATGAAGCAACAATATATTTATTTATAGGTTCAGATGTAGAAGGGACTGTTGATTATACGGGTTTTTCACAAGCAATTGAGCTACGAACCGTCAGCCGGAAATATTATTTATATCGTAAAAAAATGCGAAAATATCTTAACTATAAATTTAGCGGAACCGATTTAGAGCAAATTTATACAATAGGCGACCCTGTTATAATGTACACAAATGTAGAGAACGGTTATGGTGTGTTTGTAGGATATTCTGCAGATACAGTAATTTTAACAGAAAAAGACCAAGTTAACCCGCTTTATTCATGCAAAAACGAAGTGAATTGCATGAATTAGCGATGGATAGTGGAAAGTAAAGCGGGAAACCCCGCATTAGAAGTACCCAAATTTGGGGTTTTAAAAACACCAAATT
>QMPG01000372.1 GCA_003648455.1 Bacteroidota bacterium | reverse complement strand
TGTACAGGACATGGAGTTCCCGGAGCTTTTATGAGTATTCTTGGCATAACAATTTTAAACGAAATAACCGATAAGTATATTCTTGATGCCAATGAAATATTAAACCATCTTCGTCAAGATATTATTGATGTGCTATATAAATACAGCAATACTCTAGATAAGCGAGACGGAATGGATATGGCATTATTTATTATTGATAAAAAAGACCAAACGTTGCAATTTTCCGGAGCTAATAATCCTCTATACATTGTTAGAAATAAAAAACTTATACAATATAAAGCCGACAAAATGCAAATTGGAATCCCCAGTAATAGTCTTTCATCATTTACAAATCAAAAAATTAAATTTCAAAAAGGAGATTCTTGTTATATTTTTACTGACGGTTATATTGATCAATTTGATGCCTCAAATGAAAATAAATTTAAGACAAAAAAATTGCAAAGTTTGCTTGTTGAAATAAGCGAAAAACCTATGAGTGAACAAAAAAATATTCTTAACAATACTCTAGAAAACTGGAAAGGTGATGTTGAACAAACAGATGATATTTCTTTTCTTGGAATAAAATTTTAATAAAAATTGCTAATAATAATTCTCAAA
The DNA here is from genome assembly GCA_003648455.1 of Bacteroidota bacterium. The sequence goes on along the minus strand of QMPG01000372.1, from coordinate 3,453 downwards.
TTATTATATATAAACATTTTAACAAATTCATGTAATAAAAAAATGCTGAATTATTCTACCGAAACCATATCAAACATTGTAAAAGGACAACTCTTTGGTAAAAAAACCTTTATAAAATATTTGCTAATTGACAGCAGAAATATAATCTCTGCAAAAGACTCTATATTTTTTGCAATTGTTGGGAATAACAACGATGGACATAATTTTATTGCTGATTTGTATAAAAACAAAGTAAATAATTTTGTAGTAAGCACTCTTCCCGAAAATTATAAGAAATACAAAAAAGCTAATTTTATTCTTGTCAATAATACATTAAAAGCTCTACAACAATTAGCAACATTTCATAGAAATCAATTCAACATTCCGGTTGTTGGCATTACGGGCAGTAACGGAAAAACCATTATAAAAGAATGGCTGTTTCAGGCTTTACACAACGATAAAAAGATTATTCGTAGTCCTAAAAGTTACAACTCACAAGTTGGTGTGCCACTATCTGTTTGGTTATTAGACACGTCATGCAATTTTGCAATTTTCGAAGCAGGTATTTCTAAACCGCAGGAAATGAATAAAATTCAACCAATAATAAATCCTTCAATAGGTATTTTTACAAACATTGGTGATGCCCATCAAGAAAATTTTATCGATTTAAATCACAAAATATCAGAAAAAATTAAATTATTTTACAACTGTGAAACAATAATTTACAGAAAAGACTACGAACTCATTGATAATCAATTTAAGTCAAACACAAATTTCTCAGACAAACAGCCGGTAACATGGTCGACAAAACAAAAGGCTGATTTACAAATAACTAAGATTGATAAAAAAAACAAGAACTCGTTAATATCAGCAAAATTCGAAAACAAAAATTTACAAATTGAAATTCCTTTTATCGATAATGCATCAATTGAAAATGCAATTCATATTTGGCTATTAATGCTTTTATTAAAATTCGACAATAAACATATTGCTGAAAAAATGTTTAGCTTGTCACCTGTTGCAATGCGCTTAGAACTTAAGCAAGGAATAAACAATTGTAGCATAATAAACGATAGTTATAACTCCGATATTCAGTCATTAACAATTGCTTTAGATTTTCTTAATCATCAAAAACAAAACAATAAAAATGTTTTAATCTTGTCAGATATATTGCAAAGTAGTTTCGATGAAAAAGAATTATATAAAAAAGTTGCCGATCTGGTAAGCAAAAAAAATATTGACGAAATAATTGGAATAGGAAAAACAATATCTCGCAATTCAAACTTCTTTAGCATAAAAAAACATTTTTTTAATTCAACCGATGATTTTTTAATTAATTACTCAAAAAACTTATTTGCAAACTCAAATATCTTGATAAAAGGGTCGCGTAAATTCCAATTTGAAAAAATATCAACCTTATTAGAAAAAAAAGTTCACCGAACAGTTTTAGAAGTTAACCTAAACGCTATTGAACAGAACCTGAATTTTTTCAGGTCAAAACTACGTGCCGATACAAAAATAATGGCTATGGTAAAAGCTTTTTCATATGGCAGTGGCACATTTGAAATTGCAAATCTCCTTCAATATCAAAACATCGATTATCTTGCTACAGCATACACAGACGAAGGCATTGAACTAAGAAAAAATCAAATTTCTTTGCCAATAGTTATTATGAATCCGGAAATTAGCAGTTTCGACTTAATGATTGAATATAATCTTGAACCCGAAATTTACAACTTCAGAACATTACATGCCTTTGCTAATACACTTGAAAAAAACAACAAAAGAGACTACCCAATTCATATTAAATTAGATACGGGTATGCACCGTTCGGGCTTTGATAAAAATGATATTGACGAACTTATTAAAGAATTAAAAAAACACAAAAATCTAAAAATCAAATCAATATTTTCACACCTTGCCGCGAGCGACGAAAAAATTCATGACGATTTTACTCAAAAACAATTCTCATCTTTTGAGCTAATGACTTCTCAAATTACTAATGAATTCGACTACCCTATTCTTCGTCATATTTTAAACTCATCGGGTATTGAACGTTTCCCACAAAACCAATACGATATGGTGAGACTTGGAATTGGGCTCTATGGTGTTAGTCCTTCTAAAACAAATAAACTTTTTAACGTAAGCACATTAAAAAGCACAATTGCTCAAATTAGAACAGTGAAAAAAGAAGAAACAATTGGTTATGGGAGAAAAGGAAAAGTTGACAAAGATTCAAAAATTGCCACAATTCCAATAGGTTATGCCGATGGTTTGAGCAGACAACTAAGCAATGGTGTAGGCAAAGTCCTGATTAACAATAAATTTGCTCCAATAATTGGAAACATTTGTATGGATATTTGTATGATTGATATTACAAACATTAATGCTGAAGAAGGCGATGAAGTTATATTTTTTGGCAATGATTACCCAATATCCGAATTAGCAAAACAATTAAACACTATTCCTTACGAAATACTAACAAGTATATCAAACAGAGTAAAAAGAGTTTATTTTCATGAATAGGTCAAAAAATAATTCTCTTTTGCATAATAAACTAAAAAGACTACTTTTGTAAAAATTTATAAAAAAATAATATGGATTATAACACAACACGTTCAAAGCTTGTATTACCTGAATATGGCAGAAACATACAAAAAATGGTTGAATACGCATTAACCATTGAAGATAAAACTGAAAGAAACAAAATTGCAAACGCAATAATTACCATATTAGGAAATAAAAAAAACCATCTTCGTGATATACCTGACTTTAAACACAAGCTTTGGGATCATCTCGCAATTATGTCTGATTTTAAATTAGACTTTGACTCTCCTTTTCCTATACCCGAAAAGAAAGATTTTAACAAAAAGCCAAACCAAATACCTTACAAGTCAGACAATATTAAATTTAAACATTATGGCACAAATGTTAAACTTTTTATTCAACAAGCTATTGAAACAGAAAATGAAACAAAAAGGAATGACCTTATTTTAATAATTGCAAATCATATGAAATATCTCTATTTAAAATGGAATAGAGACGCTGTTACAGACGAAATAATTTTAAATGATTTAGAAAAATTATCTGATGGTAAATTAAAAATTGACAAAACTTTATTGCTAACATCATCAAGAGAATTAGCAAGCAGAACGAGAAAAATAAAAAGAACACAAAAAAAATAAAATAAATTTAAAAAGGGGATTTGAAATTTGCAAGAATATTAAATCTCCTTTTTTTTCATTACTCCGAAAAACATACTCCTAAATAATATAATTAAAAACTTAACTCGAAAAATTCATAATTTTTCTACGCTTAAGAATGACCAACAAATTTGGGTACTTCTAATACGGATCATTTTAAAAAGTTGTGGAGAATCATTATAATCCGGGCTGAAAGCCCAATTTAATTTAGCCCGATGGCAACGCCTCGGGTTAGATTATAGATCATTTTGACGTCCTGAAAGGACAAGTT
>QMPG01000371.1 GCA_003648455.1 Bacteroidota bacterium | reverse complement strand
GAAAAAATAGCGATTTCTCCCGTAATACCTATGAGATAGAAATTAAAACTAAAGAAGGGAAGGAAATTCCTTTGGAAATAGTTTCATCTCCATATATATTTGACGGTAAGATAAATGCTTTACTTGTAATTGCTCGTGATATTACCGAACGCAAGCAGGCAGAGGAATTACTGAAGAAGAGAATGAACGAACTTGAAATTTTTAATGAAGCAACTGTGGGGAGAGAATTAAAAATAATTGAATTGAAAAAAGAAATTAATGAACTTCTTGCAAAAACAGGGCAAAAACCGAAATATGAAATTATTGAGTAAAGAGTAAACTTTTTAAGGAGTTCGCAAACAATCTATTTATTTTATTCTATTGCATTTAGGGTGAAGTAAAGAGAAAAAAGTATATATAAAATAATGGGGAGGTATTTATGAATTTTGCAATAAGACAATCTTTAAAATTTTTTATTACAAGTATTTTAATTCTTATGATTGCTATGGTAGTGTTTTATAAATTAAACTATAATAGTGTCCTAAATTATCAATTAGAAGATTCCAAAATTTTTGCAGAAAAAATATCCAAGAATATTAATCAACACATAATTGAGAAAGTAAAAAAAGTAAAAATAATTACTACTGCTCCGGTTATTACAAATGCACTCTCTAAAAGCAACAAATATTATCAATCTTTATCTAAAAAGAAAAGAGATGAAGAAATTTTGCAGAAAAATAATAAATGGGAGACAATTAAAGATCAAAATAATTCTTTCATTCTTGATTATACAAACAATGAAGTATCAAAATATTTAAAGATTCTGCAACACAATATTAAGGGTGAGTATGGCGAAATATTCCTAACAAATAAATATGGTGCACTTGTTGCATCAACAGAAAAACTTACCACTTTTGCTCACGGTCATAAATACTGGTGGCAAGGTGCATACAATAACGGAAATGGAGCTGTATTTCTGGATGATAGAGGTTATGATGATAGTGTTGATGGATATGTTCTCGGTGTTGTAGTTCCAATAAAAAAAGATAATGAAATAATTGGGATGCTTAAAGCTAACTTAAATATATTAGGCTCAATAAACACAATTATTGTCAATGCTCAGATTAAGAATCACGAAAAACTAAAACTGATTCGCAGTGGTGGATTAATAGTTTTTGAAGAAGGAACAGAACCATTAAGTAAGAGGATTTCTAATGATCTTCAAAAGAAAATTCAAGCTAAACCAAACGACTCTTTTGTATTCGAAACCGAAAGAGATAAGTTTATCGTTGGATGTTACGAAATTAAAATTTCGTCCGAAATGGAAGCTTATAATTTTGGAGGTGATTTTGAATCTATTGATCATAAAAAAGGGAATTGCGGTGAATCTTGGTTAATATTAGATTTGAATCCGTTTTCAAACGTTATTAAGCAAGCAGCAGGGATTATTTCAGGTTTATGGATTATTGGAATTATACTTACTGTTGTTTTTGCAATTTTTTCATTTATTATCGGGAAAAGAATTGCCAAACCGTTGAAGGAATTGATAATGCAAACTAAGCAAATCACAAAAGGTGATTACAATTTCTGTGTTGTTACTAATAGAAAAGATGAGATTGGAGAATTGGCTATTTCTTTTAATCAGATGATTAATTATCTGAAAGAATCAACAACATCCATTGATAAACTTAATGCAGAAATAAGAGAGCGTAAGCAGGCAGAAGAAAAAATTGAAGAAAAATCCAAAGAACTTGAAAAGCATTATAAAAAAAGTGAAGAACAAAGAATTGCCACTTTATCAGTTTTGTCCGATCTTAACGAAACTACCAGGAATTTAAAATTAGAAATTAGCGAGCGTAAACGTGCAGAGCAAATCCAAAAGGTATTATACAATATTTCCAATGCAGCTATTACAACAGAAAATCTTGATGAATTAATCAAGCGGATTCAGGAAGAACTTAGTGCGATTATTGACACAACAAACTTTTATATTGCTTTTTACGACACCAATACCGATATGCTTTCATTTCCATTTTATGCAGATAAAAAAGATAAGTTTACTTCTGCTCCGGCAGGAAAAACATTAACTAAGTATGTGATTGAAACAAAAAAGCCATTATTGGCAAATATTGATCTCAAAAAAAGGTTTGTTAAAAAAGGTATATTAGAACATCAAGGAAATTTATCAAAAATTTGGCTTGGAGTACCACTAAAAATCGAAGGTAAAGTAACCGGTGTCCTTGCTGTTCAAAGCTATACTGATGAAAATGCCTTTGATGAGTCTGACAAGAAAGTACTTGAATTCGTTTCTCACCAGATAAGCATTTCAATTGAACGAAAGAAAGCTGAGGATGGTTTAAAATCAGCTCTTGAGAAAGCCCAAGAAAGCGATCGCCTGAAAAGTGCATTTCTAGCGAATATGAGTCATGAAATACGTACTCCAATGAACGGAATACTTGGATTTACCGAATTATTAAAAGAGCCACAACTTACGGGAGAAAAAAAGAACAGATACATTAAGATTATTGAAAAAAGTGGTAACCGAATGCTTAACACTATTAATGATATTATTGATATTTCTAAAATCGAAGCAGGACAAGTTAAAGTTGTAAAATCTGAAGTATCAGTAAATGAAATACTTAAAGAACTATACACTTTTTTTAATTCTGAGGCTCAATCAAAAGGGCTTGAGCTGATTTATAAACCCACGCTTTCTGATAAGGAAGCAATTATTGTTACCGACAAACACAAATTGGAAGGAATACTTACAAACCTGATTAAAAACGCTATTAAATTTACTGAACATGGAAATATTCATCTTGGATGCTCATTAAAAAAGGAGAATGGTTTAGAAGGTCTGGAATTTTATGTAAAAGATACTGGAATAGGCATACCACCGGATAGAATTAAAGCTATTTTTAACCGTTTCGAACAAGCCGATATTGAAGATACACAAGTTTTTGAAGGCTCAGGTCTGGGGCTTGCAATTTCTAAATCTTATGTTGAAATGCTTGGGGGAAACATTAGTGTAACATCTGAAGAAGGTATTGGCTCTACGTTTGTTTTTAGCATTCCATACACTAAGCAAAGCACAAAAGAAAGTGATGCTGAAGGTGGCGTAAATAAAACTCAACAAACAACATCCTTAAATAATTTATCAGTAATTGTAGCAGAAGATGATGAAGCCAGCCGGTTGCTACTGGAAGCTATTTTAAAAAATAAATTCCACAAAATCACATATACAAAAACAGGAAAAGAAACCGTAGATAGATTCCGGGAAAACCCTGAAACGAATATAATATTAATGGACATAAAAATGCCTGACATGAGCGGTTATGAAGCTACCCGTGAAATTCGAAAATTCAATCAAGATGTTGTAATAATTGCCCAAACAGCCTATGGCTTATCAGGCGACAGAGAAAAAGCAATTGAAGCAGGATGCGATGATTACATAGCTAAACCAATTAATAAAGAATTGCTTATTGAAAAAATAATCAATAATTTGACTAAAAAGCATTTAATCGAGTAGGCGGCTGACTAAAATAAACGAAATTGATAAAACAAAAGGAAAAAACAATGGCAATCACGTTTTTATGACCATGTTATTCGCAACGATGCAGAAATGCTACGAATACAAAATAATATTATTAATAACCCTGAAAATTGGGATAAAGATAAATTCAAATAATTTGGGAATGTTGGTGGGATGATAATGTTAACGTTTGTGATTATTTTAATGATGAAACCGCACCGTACCACCAAACCCGACCAAAACACCATGTAACGACAAATGCAAAAAAAACCACATTGTCAATATCAAAAAAATGCAAACACCAAACCGCACGAAACAAAAACATATCACCGCATTTATGCCTGTTTCCCGTGTATTTTGGATAAAAAAAAACGAAAAAATAAATTAGAATTTAATTCCATTTTATTTCAAAAAAACATGTTTATTTAATTAAAAATATACATAATTGCATATATGTTTAGCAGCATTGTTTTTTAAATATCCTATTTAATTTATTTGATTTTTAGATTATTATTGATAAATTTACCGGAAGAATATAAT
>QMPG01000370.1 GCA_003648455.1 Bacteroidota bacterium | reverse complement strand
TTGTACATTTACTCAAAATTACAACGGTTTGACAGGTTGGAGCTTCGAAATCCCGGCCTCCGCATATTGCCAACCATTCTACACCATTTAAAGAAAGACCGTGACAAAATTGAAAAGATGAAAATTAAGAGATGATTTTAGATAAATACCAATTATACAGTGAAGTTCGAGAAAGGGGATATTCTCTAACCGCAAAAGTTACGGATGAAAGTGAAAATATCTACTTTGCAAAATGGATTAAGGGAATAAAAAAGAAGTCTCAACAAAGCAAAATACTTTTTGACAAATTACGCCACCTTAAAAAAGCCGTTCATTCCTCTTTGCCGAAAATCATAGAATATGACTGGGATGAAAACCAAGGTGCATATTGCATAGTTTTTGAGAATAAAGAAGCTCAAACTCTCGAAGAAAAATTGTTTGAAATAAAGCCGACATACTTTTTAAAAGGAATTGAACAAATAGCAAATTGCTTACATCAACTTCAACAAAATCACAAACTTGCTCACGGAGATATAACGCCAGCAAATATACTCGTTGATGAAAACTTTGACTTCTATTTAATCGACTTCGGAATTTCTGATATTTCAGCAACTTTAAGCCAAGAACAAGAATTAGAAATATTTGCCAAAGAGTTTGCTGCACCAGAAAAATGGGATAGAAAAATCCCAAAGGGATTTCCTTATCAATCTGATATTTTTTCAATAGGAAAAGTTATTGAATGGTATTTTAATCAAAAAGACTTACAGGAATTTGAAAACGTTGAACTGCTTATTGATAATTCTTGCAAACAAATCCCCTCAAATAGATTAAACTACAATTCATTTGTAGAAAGTTTATCTAAAACAACAAGTGAAATTTCTTTTGATAATCAAAATGAAGTTTTGGTAGCAGGAGAATACAATTCTGAATTATTAGATGAATTAAACAATGTATATTTTGAAAGTTCAATAAATTTTATTCCAAAATTTGATGTAAGTCCAAAATCAGGAGATAATATTTTACTTGACATTGCTACAAATAGTTTTGTAATTCATTGTTTGTGGTTAATCTCTGAAAATAAATTACTTGTAAGAAATTATTTTCATAAATCAGAAGACCAAAGCAAATATGACAGGATTAATAAATACGGAAAAAAATTAGGCTTGCCAATTCGATTTACTTCTCAAAATGGATATAATGAACATTTTAACCTAACACCTCTTTTCAAAAAAATACAAAAAGAAAAACAACACGAAGGCGAATACAGAAAAGGCAAAAGAGAAATTTCAAAAGAACTGAAATTTTTCAAAGATTTATTAGCCAAAGAAATGCAAGTAATTGAAAAGAATTCTTTGCGTTTACGTTTTACTTCTTTTGAGAAAAAAGGGAAATATGAAATTTCTTTTAAAATTCAAGACAATGAGAAATACAGTAAAAATGGATTAGTATTTTCTCATATTGACAAAGCAACACCACCAAACCCAGAAGAATTTGAATTTATAGTTAGTCAAACTGCCGATAAAAAGCAGATGAAAGACCCTTTAAAATTCTCAGGAGTTGCTTATGAGTTTAACACAAAATCAAGGATACTAAAATTCAAAGATTGTGAAAGATTAGACTTTGATAAAATCCCAAAAAATGGATACATTCTTGAAAATACAAGCAAACAAGAAGAAGAAAAGAAACGACAATTAGAAGCAATTCGAAAAGTTGAATATAATGAAGTCCAAAATAGGGATTTAATTCACTACCTATTTAACCCAACTGATTTACAAGGTAGATATATAGACGTTCACAAATTAGACAGAGTTTTTCAAAAAGATAAAAACGGAAATGACTTTGTTTATAGTTTCAATCAAAATAAAGCAATAATAAATGCTATTCAGCGAGAACCTTTAACAGTAATACAAGGTCCACCGGGAACCGGAAAAACAACGGTAATAACGGAGATTGTTTTTCAAATTTTAGAAAAAAATCCAGATGCTAAAATCCTAATCACTTCACAAACTAATGATGCCGTAGATAATGTTTTGGATAATCTATTAGAAGAAGAAATTCCAATTGTTCGTTTAAGTGGAATTAGAAAACCAAAATTAAGTTTAAAAAAGCACACAATAGAAAGAAAAATTGAAGGATGGAAAGAAGAAGTTAGAAAAAAAACAAAATCAAATTGGAAACCATATAAAGAGAAATTTAAAAAGGAATTAGAAAAAGAAAATATTATTTTATTGTCAATTTTTGATATTCTTTCTTCAAACAAACAATGGAAAGTAAAGAAACAACAAATTGAGAAAATTCTTAACCGTTTTAATGGGTTTGAAAGTTTAAAAAGTTCTTTAACTTCTGAAAATGACTTTATAATTTCTGTAAATAATATCACAAAAATCAATTTTCAAGAATATTTTACGAAACAACAAATTTATAAGGATTGGTTAGCGACTATCAGTTCATTAGATGAAAACAGTAATCTAAACCAAAAATTAATTGATAGCATTAGAGTAATTGGAGCAACAACCAATCATATTGCATCAAAAAAATATGCAAAATATAATTTTGAGTTTGATTATGTCATTATGGACGAAAGTGGAAAGGCAACAACCGCAGAAGCTTTAATTCCAATAGTATTAGCCGAGAAATTGATACTTGTAGGCGACCACAGACAATTAAGACCAATGCTTACAGCAAATCGTGAAGTTGAAAAGTGGTTGCGAGAAAGATATAAAACTGATACAGACGATTTTGATAGTTGGGATGATTATTTCAATAGACCGAGTTTGTTTGAACAAGTTATTGAGAAAATAGATGATGACTTTAAAAGTCAATTGGAAGAATGCAGAAGAATGTCAAAAGACCAAGTTGAACTAACTTCAAAGTGTTTTTATGAACCTTTTGGTGAGCAGATTGAATACGTTGAAAGACCAAAAAACAAAGAGCATAACCTTGACTTAAAAATAGATAGTTCAATTATTTTTCTTGATACAGGAAATTCATATAAGAGCGAAACAGATAATAAAAGTCACTCTTCATTTAATAGAGAGAGTGCAAAATTAATTCCTGAATTACTGAAAAAACTGGATAGTTTTGAAAAAGTAAAAAACTATTCAGTTGGTGTGATTACAGGTTATTCTGCCCAATTGCGAGAAATTAGAAAAGTTGTAAGAAATAAAATCAATTACAAAGATTTTAAAAATATTAAACCTGACAATGTTGTAATTTCCGTTGTTGATAAATTTCAAGGATTAGAAAAAGATATTATAATCTTTGATTTAGTTCGAAGTCGTCAACAAACATTAGGTTTTTTGGCAAATGCAAACAGAATAAATGTTGCTTTATCAAGGCAAAAGAAACTATTAATAATAGTAGGCAACCTTGACAGTATTTTAAGTGCTAGACCTCCAAAAGAATTGGAATATAGCAGAGAAATTCCTGCTTTGCAGAAATACCTAAAAGCCATAAATAAAGATTGGATTGTTAAAAATGTAGAGCAAATATTTTAATGGAAATAAAAGATATACATAGCAAGTTAGATAAACAATGTCCGAGCGATTTTAAGATAAACGAGATTATCCAATTTGCTTATCCATATAGGCGAATAAAAGTAAATGCCACTGTAAATAAATCACCTGAAAAATCAATACAACAAGTTTATTCTGTTTTTCTAAGAACGATTAAAGCAGGTCATAATACAGAAGAACAAATAATTGACTTTTTAGGATTGCATAAAGAAGATTTTATTTTAAGAGAGTTATATTTTTTACGTGAAAGGGGATTTGTGGATTTTGCATCAGGTATTTGGTTAATAACTGAACAAGGAGAAGAATTTATAAAGGATAATAATATTCTAAAAATACTTGAAGAAGAAGAATTTGAATTTTTAATTGATGCTATAACAAATGATGCGTTAGCAAAAGATTTTAGGACCTACACAGTTAAAAATGAAGCGAATAAATTAATTCCAGAGATTAATTATTCCAATAGAAGCCCTGAATTGTTAGACAGTAAAAATGAGCAACTTGCAGACATTTACAAAAACCAAAGTAAAGGAAAAGCATACTTAGTTGATTATGATAAGTCAAACATTATATTCGATAG
>QMPG01000369.1 GCA_003648455.1 Bacteroidota bacterium | reverse complement strand
TTGGTAAAATACCATAGAAAAAGAAATTTGTTAGTTCCATAATTATATCCTGCGGATTATCATACATTTTTTCTAATTGTTCGTCTTTTATTATTTCCTGCATATAGTTTAAAAAAAAGAGTATAAATTCAGGTTTAATGTCTTTTCTTATATCTCCATTTTTTTGTGCTTCAACATAATCGTTTAATATTGAGTCCATTATTTCATTTTTATTTTGTTGAAATAAGGCTAACATTTCGTCATCAGCATAACGAATATAATCGTTAAAAAATTCATTGCTAATATCCTGTGTTGATTCCAGTTTGAGGTCTATTGTTTTTTTTACCTTTTCAGAAAAAGGTATATCGCTGTCCATAATGTTGCGATATTTTTGCATAGCCTTATCTGTAATATTATTGATGAAGTATTTAACCAGTTCCTTTTTATTTTTAAAATGCTTATAAAAAGTCATTTTACTAACATTTGCTTCACTGCAAATTTCTTCAATTGTTATTCTTTTAAAACCATGCTTCCAGAACAATTTTTTAGCAACTAGTAATATTTTTTTTAATTTTTGGTCGTCTATACTTTCCATGTGCGTATGTACGTTTTTAGTCTGTTTTTACATTTATCGTACAAATTAAGTAAATTTATAAACAGAAAGCAAATTTTTATTTATTTTTTATTAATTGAATTTAAAATTGTAATTTTAGAAGATTAATAATCAGAAAGAAAAATGAAAAGTCCCTTTAAAAACAAAATGAAACACTCAATTTTAATCGCAACAATGTTGCTTACATTCGTTTCTGTAAAAGCACAAAAGGTGTATTCAGTTGATTATGCAAATCAGGCAGATGTTAAGGTTTTTGTTGTTAAATATGAGAATCAGGCCGATTTAAATGTTTTTAGAGTGAAGTATAAAAACCAGGCAGGAAATAATGACGGTAAATGGTTTTTTACAAAATATTCCAATCAGGCAGAAAAGAAAATTTTTTTTGTTGAATATGAAAATCAAGCTGACTTAAAAATTTATTTTGTAAAATATCAGAATCAGTCCGGATGGAGAAAATTTGCGAAAAAACATTTGATGTTCTAAATACATTACAACACAGCTAAATTATTAAAGTAGAATGTGTTATGGAAAAAGTTGAAAATCAAATTACAAAGGTAAAATCATCTACTATAAAGTTTTTAAAAGCATGGCAGTTTTTTGAACTACTCATTATAATTGTGATTTTCTCACCATTGTTTCTTATGTATGCTTTCAGCGGATCTAAAGGAATGGGAATTACATTGTCTGTTCTATGGAAAGTTTTTTTTCTAAAAATTGTGATTATGATTTTTTTCTTTAAGAAAAAAAGATGGGCTGTAATTTTTAATGTCATTCAAAATTCTGCTATTTTTTTGTTTTTTATTTATGCTTTCTTCTACACAATTTTTAAGGGTAATACCGATAATCTCTCAGCAATGTTAACTTTGCTTGCAATTATTGTTTTTATTGATGTACTTTATTTTTTTATTATTAAAAAATATTATCGGTACTTTGTGTATCTAAAAAAATATTGATTATTAGTGTTTACCAACTAATTTGAATAAGAATGAAAATAACAATCCTTAATGGTGATATGAACACAGGAGATAGTCATTTTTCTGATTATCTTATCAATTTAACCGATAAATTAAGAGAAAATAACTCTGTAAATTTATTTCATCTTAACAAAATGAATTTACATTATTGTATTGGTTGCTGGAGTTGTTGGTGGAAAACTCCGGGCAGATGTATAATAAATGACGATGCTGAAAAAATTTTTAAATCAGTAATAAATTCCGACTTTGTTATTTTTGCATCTCCGCTAATGGCAGGTTTCATAAGTTCATGTCTTAAAAAAATTACCGACAGATTAATTGTTTTGCTTCATCCATATATTGAAATAAGAAATGGAGAAAGCCACCATAAAAAAAGATATGACAAGTATCCTGATTTTGGACTCTTGCTTGAAAAAGAGAAAGATACTGATAATGAAGATTTGAATATTATAAAAGATATTTACGACAGATTTGCTGTAAATTTTCATTCACAAAGAAAATATATGAAATTTATTGATTACGATAAAGTTGAGGACATAATAAATGAAACTAACAATATTTAACGGTTCTCCGAGAGGCGAGCAGAGCAATTCAACCATTCTTATTGAGCAATTTTTGATAGGATATAACATAATTAATTCTGACAATGTTTCTATTAATTATATTTTGAAAAGCAAATTGGAAAAAGAACGAAAAGAAATTTTCCAAAATGCAGATATCATATTAATCTTTTTTCCCTTATATACTGATTGTATGCCGGGAATAGTGAAGAAGTTTTTTGAAGATATTGCTGACTTGAAAATTAATAAATCAAAAAAGATTGGTTTTATTGTTCAGTCAGGTTTTCCCGAAGCAATACACTCAACATTTGTTGAGCGGTATTTGAATAAATTCACAAAAAGACTAAAATGTGAATATCTTGGCACTGTTATTAAAGGCGGGGTTGAAGGAATTAAAATTATGCCTCCTTTTATGACAAAGAAATTGTTTAGTCGATTTCAAGATTTAGGCGAATATTTTGCAAAAAATGAATGTTTTTCTCCTGAAATAAAAAAGAAATTACTAAAACCTTATAAAATGAGTTTAGGTAGAAAAATAATGTTCTTTATTTTTAGTAAAACAGGAATGGCAAATTTTTATTGGAACAGTAATCTGAAAAAGAATAATGCTTTTGAAAAAAGATTTGACAAACCGTTTGTTTAATTTAATAAAAACGAGATTGCTGAGAATTTTAACTTTGAGTCCACTCCGAAAAGTAGGAAATGTACGTTATTGCGAGGGCGAAGCTCGAAGCAATCTGTTGATAATCAACACGTAGAGATTGCTTCTCCGTCAGCTGGCGGAGAAGCAATGACGAAAAACACTTTTCGGAGTGGATTCTTATTTTAAACAAAATAAAATTGGCACAGACATTTGTCTGTGCCTTTTAACTGCATAAAATTATATTTTTTTCGGGTTAATCCTTAAAACTTTCTTATTTTAGCAAACTTTATTTAAAAATTATTGCATTTTTAGGTTTTTGTTTACATCCTTATTATAACAAAATTTTATTGCTATGCTAAAAAAGAGAAAAGTCCCACACACTTATGTTATTGTATTTTATATAATTGTTATTGCTGCAATAGCAACATGGATTATTCCCGGTGGCGAATATGTTAAAAAAACAGTAATAGAAAACGGACAAGAACATACTCAAATGGTTTTTCAATATGTTGACCATCAGGTGCAAACATGGCAAATTTTTTCAGCTTTGTTTAAAGGATTTGAGAGACAGTCCGGAATAATAGTTTTCATTTTAATGATTGGCGGTGCCTTTTGGATTATGAACAACAGCAAAGCAATTGATGTTGGTATATATGCATTTTTGCGATTTACAAAACGCATTGAAAAATTCAAATTTTTTAAAATATTAGGTGTCGATAATATCATTATAACACTAATTATGATATTATTTAGTGCCTTTGGTGCAATTTTTGGCATGAGCGAGGAGACAATTGCCTTTATAATTATTTTTGTGCCACTTTCAATATCAATGGGATATGATTCTATTGTTGGTGTTAGCATGTGTTTTGTAGCTGCCGGATTAGGATTTGCAGGAGCAATTTTAAATCCTTTTACAATTGGTATTGCACAAGGCTTAGCCGAGTTACCTCTTTTTTCCGGAATTGAATACAGGTTATTTTCGTGGTTAGTAATTAATGCAATTGGTATTACATTTATTCTGCGATATGCAAGGAAAATTAAAAAGAATCCAAAATCATCACTTGTTTACGAAGATGATGCTTATTGGAGAAAAAGAGGCGAAGCAAATGTTGATAAAATTGTTTATAAAACCACATTATCTGCATGGATTGTTTACGGTATTTTAACAGCAACAATGATAGTTTTTTCAATAATATACCCGCAAACAGAATTAAAAGTTGGTAATTCATCATCAATTTTACCTATTATTCCAATTGTAACCGGAATATTTGCATTAACAGGATTTTTAAGCCTTCGAAAATCAGCACATTTTTTTGTTCTCAAT
>QMPG01000368.1 GCA_003648455.1 Bacteroidota bacterium | reverse complement strand
TCATATTTATTTTTTTAAGTGTTATTACTAAATATTTTTAAGTATTTTTTGATGAAAAGCATGCATTTCACGAAAATTATATACAGATGTTTGATGATCGGTTAAATGAAACTGAATAAAATTAATTTTATTCTTTCCACAAAATTTAATTAACCTTCTGTAATAATCAAAATTTTCGTTTTGTCTGGCAGGATCAACCATAATCATTCGCATAGGTAAATCGGGACAATCTTTAATATCTACTTCAGGCAATTTTGAATAACTATTCAAAATCTGTAAAAAAGATTGAACTCCATAAAAAACGCCTATTTTAGAGGGAGCTTCTATTAGTATCTCTTTATTTGTAATTCGAAGATGATATGCCTGATTATAAATTCGTTCCTTGTATATTTTTTGTTCAAGGGGGAATTCAATATCTGCCAATTTTAAACTAAATAAAACACCATTCTTCTTATTTTTTAAATTCAACTTATTTAAGGCATCATCTAGTAATAATTTTTCATTTAGCAATTCTGTAGAAGATATTATTGTTGAGTAACTATCAAGATTGAAGGCTTTTCCTAAAAAATTATATTCTTTTACAAAAATCAAAGGATCGGCATAAGTGCTTGAAATAAAAAGAATAGATAAAAATATTATGGAAAATAAAATTTTCTTCATCATATTAAAATCTTTCTTTTAATTATGGTTATCACTAATATAAATAATTAGATTATTCATTTACATATTTCTCAATTTTCTTTTTCCACAACAAGTATGCTTTTCCATTTACATGTAAGCCATCATGACTGTATTGTTTATCCATTTTATTATCTTTTGTTGCAAATAGTGAAAATAAATCAATATATACAATATTGCTTTCTTTGGCTATTTCTTTTAATTTCTCGTTAATTAGCATCAAATCAGAATTTTTACGCGTGAAATGAATAGCATCATCCGTTGGCAATTCACTTTGAATATAAATTCGAGTTTCAGGCGAATCTTTTCTTATTTTATTAATTATTTTTTTATAATTATCAATAATGTAATCTACAGATTTACCAAAAGCTAAATCATTGGTTCCAACCAATATAAATATTTTTACAGGTTTTGATTCTGTAACCTCATCTAATCTTTGAAGAATACCATCGGTATCGTCACCTCCAATCCCTCTATTTTTAACATTAGGGTTTTGCAATAACTCAGACCATTCACAGCCATCTGTTATACTATTTCCGAGAAATATTATTTCATTTTTAGTGTTTGGAAGTGTTTCAAAATTTTCTTTTTTATGATAGTAATAAGCTTTCATTGCCTTGTTCCACAGTTCCATATCTTCGGCAGTTTTATCATATTTCATTATCTCATCAATTTTCTCTTTTGATAATGTACCGCTCATTGATGGTGGCACATCTTCCGGTTTACTTCCCCATTTTTTATTTGGTTTTGGTCCCATCTTCAAGACAAGGCTACCGCCGTCAACAATATCTGAATGATAAAACCATGTCTTATTCAATGTTTTCCCATCTAATTTAGCCGACTGTATATACTTATTATTCTTTGAAACATTTTTTGCTTCAATAACAAATTTACCACCCGAATAATATTTTTTATCAAGATGAATAGTAATTTTTTTAAAAATAGGGCTGCCAATTTCGTAAAATGGCTTAACAGAGGCACCTCCATCCATTTCAAACAATCCCATTGCACTCATTACAAACCAAGCACCCATTTGTCCTTGGTCTTCATCACCAGGCCAGGCATAAATATCATCACCGTAAAAACCATACATTATTTCTCTGACCCATTTTTGTGTTAACCATGGAGTTCCTGCATAATTAAACAAATATGCTGCTTGCATATTAGGTTGGTTACCGTGATTAATTGGCAAAATTCCCACTCCTATTAAACCATTTTCATTTAAAGATTCTGAATTAAAACGATAAGGTAAAGATTTCTCAAATCCTTTTTCAAGACGTGAAATGAATTCTTCTTTACCAATTAATTTAATTAATCCATGAACATCATGAGGTGCAAAATAAGTGTACTGCCATGCGTTTCCTTCAACAAAACCTGAGCCCAAGAATGTTGAATGTCCATAAGGTGAAAAATTAGGAACCCAAGTGCTGTCGTCATTCTTCATCCAGACATATCCTACTGCCGAATCAAAAACATTTTTATAATTGAATGCTCGTTTTGTAAATGTTTTATAATCAGATTCGTTTCCCATAGCTTTTGCCATTTGTCCAACAGTCCAATCGTCATAAGCATATTCTAGAGTGTTTGACACAGGACCTTTGTCGTTAGGGACAAAACCATATTTCAGATAAGATTTCAGATTTCTGTTACCAACTAGACCTCCTCCCGGATGGCATATTCCAGGCACCATTTGATTATGTCTGATTGCTTTATACATTTTTTTCACATCGTAATTACGAATTCCTTTTTGATAAGCACTTACCATTAATGGTATTTCGTGCGATGCTACCATAATGCTTGAATATTCAATTCCTGTAGGACCTTTAGGAAGCCAGCCTCCTTTATCATAAATTTCAAGAAGAGATTTCACCCATTTATTTGCTATTTCTGGTTGCGAAAGAGTCCATAATTGGTTTAAATTCCAAAAAGTATTCCAAAAAGCATCACATCCATAAACAGGAGAATTTGGATCTTCTAGTTGTTGAATTTTTTCATACATATCAACATATTTTCCATTTACATCGCTCAAAATAGTTCTGCTTGCATATGCTCTATACATATTTGTGTAGAATTTTTTTATGTCATTTTCGCTTCCTCCTTCGACTTCAATACTGCTTAACAATTTGTTCCATGTATTTCGGCTTTGGTTTTTGGCAGCTTCAAAATCCCAGTTAAAAGAATTTAATTCTGTTTCCATATTTAATCGAGCTTGTTCAATACTGACTAATGAAATACCTGATTGAACAAGAATTTGCTCTCCTTCTTTGGTTTTAAAATTAAGAAATGCTCCAATATCTTCATCGCCAAAAATTAAATAAATTTCATTTGTATCTCTTATAATATCTTCACGTTTCCATCCATTAAAAGTATCAAAAGGTTTGCTAAAACGAATGACAAAATTTAGACGATAATTATTAAAATTTGCTCCCCGAAGACTTTGCTGCACACTATATCCCTCAATTTCGGTATTAGTTACTTTTGAAATTTTTGCTTCAAATATCTCATAACTATACTCTGTTGGTATTTTTAAATCAATAATAATATGAGCAGAATCTGATTTGGGAAATGTATAACGTTGAAAACCTGCCCTTGTAGTAGACGTGAGTTCTGCTTTAATTTTATAATCATCAAGAAAAACTGAATAATAGCCTGGTTTGGCTATTTCATTTTTGTGACTAAAACGTGAACGGTAACCCAAGTCGGGATTTTTTTCTGTTCCGGGAGTAATTTTTAGTTTACCAGTTGTAGGCATAAGCAATAATCCTCCCATTGTCCATGAATGAATATGACTAAAACCGGCAATATTATGAATTTTATATTCGTATCCCGCTTTCCATCCTTTACGTTGATTATCAGGACTTAGTTTTACCATTCCGAAAGGCATACTAACTCCAGGGAAAAGCATCCAACGTGCAAAAGTTGTCCCCATTAAAGGATCAACATAGTCGACAGGTTGTTTTTTTGTCTTGTTTTGTGAAAATGTAGTAAAACAAAAACCTATCAGAATTAAAAAAATTACAATTTTTTTCATGGGTAATATTTTAATAAATATTTATTATTTTTTTTGTAAATGTGCCTTTTTCGTTTATTAATTTGATTACAAATACAGTATTAGGAAAATCATATAAGTTAAGAGTTAAATCTGCATTCAAATTTTGATAATAGAGCATTTTTCCATTTATATCACAAATTCTTAGCACGGAATGAGTATTAGTGCTTTTTACAATAATTTTATTATCATAAGTTTTAAAATATTGACTTTCATTATTGTCTTTTAAATCAAAATAAGGAATATCGGTAAAATCTTTAAAAATATACACTGTATCTGGTATACTTGTTGTAACAGCATCTTCAACTGATAGCCATAAAAAACGAGCCCTGTAATTTCTTGTATCAGTATAAATAGAATTAAAATTACTT
>QMPG01000367.1 GCA_003648455.1 Bacteroidota bacterium | reverse complement strand
GATATTTTAGTGCTTGTTCGGTAATTACTCGTACAATAGTAGTTGAATAGTGCAATAAATAAAAACTTCTAATAAGTATTAACAATAGATATTTCGTATTATAAATAAATATTTAATCATTATTGTCCGATAAAAATTTATTATTAACCCGCTTTATTCATACAAAAATGAAGTGAATTGTATGAATGTGTGATAGATAGTGGGGTGCAAAGCGGGAAACCCCGATTTAGTAATACCCAAATTTGGGGTTAATGAAATTCCTAAATTTGTTGGTATTACTTAATCGTAGAAAATTAATGAATTTTCTGGGTTAACTTTAAAATGCTTGAATATACTAATATTTCAAAACAGGTCGTACAGAGCTTGTTTTTTTGATAAATATTTTACTATAAACAAATACGCCCTAATTGGGGCGTAATAAAAAAACCACGTAGTGGTGATCTGTTTATAGCACAGAGTTTATGGAATATTTTAAAGTGCCGTAGGTACGTCCTGTTTCAATATTTAGGTAGTTTTAAAATTTACCGGACAACAATAATATTTAATATTAAAACATAGGGTATTTATAAAAGCAGGTGTATTAATAATGAAACAAAAATAAAAATAATATTAATTTAAAATTGAAAGTCATGAAAAAATTAAATTTAATCTTAGTAATCTTAGTTTTATTATCTGCACCTTTTTTCCAATCATGTGAAAAAGATGAAGTACCTAAAAAAACAGAAAGCATTATCCCTGAATCATTTAAGGTTGATATTCCTGATGCAATAAGTAATGCAAACACAAAAAAATCAGCAATGCTTGCTAATGTGGATACACTTCAGGGGAATGATATTTATCAAAATTTAAGAACATTTATTGCTGTTGGTGAAGGAGCTGCAGATCTTGTTCAAGACATTATGTTGGGAATCGCTGTTTATGACATAAATCATGCAATGTCTTTATCTTACGAAAGTGATGAGGATGGGAGAATAAAAAATTTAGAAGTTATTGAAGGTTCAACTTTTGACGGACAAAGCTGGGAGTATGAATTGACAATTTCTGATGCAGAATCTGCATCTAATGCTGATGAAGGTAAAGCTTTACAAGTATTTTGGAATGTAAGTCCTGTAAGAGGAATTGCAATTATTAAACCTTATAATTGTAACCGTAATGAAAATGCCTCAAGCTCTGATGCAATGTTCAAAGTAACTTATAGTGAAGCCGGCGATATGGGCTATGACAAACATATGATTGTTGAAATTGCAGGACTTCCTTTAGACGACCCTTTAGAAAATTGTTACTCAGTAAGTGCACTTAAAATGTTTGTTGGCAGAAACGGTGATGTTGTAGATGTTTATGGAAACACTGACCACCCTAATGCTATATTTATTAACGGTGATGTAGGTTTTGATTGGGCTTTTACAGCGTCATCATCTAAAATTAATGATATTGGTGTTGCCGAAGTAGGATTGCCATCTAACACATTAGATGCAAGTGATAGAGTTACTTTATTGGAAACATACTCAATTAAGAATGTTTTTACTACCCAAATTTATGACCAATGGCCAACAATAGACAGTACAAGTGTTCAAACATTTTTATATAACACTGAAGCTCCCGGGTTTTTCGACCGCACCGGATTTATTCAGGGTGGAACAGCTCCTAACTCACAATACGATAACCTCTTAACAAGTATGATGAACTTAACACCTTATAATCCTATAGATATTAATGAATTAAGCATTAGTTTTAAATAAATAATTAAATAATGCCAAAAAAAAGCTGCCTAAATTCAATTGAGGCAGCTTTTTTAATGTAAACATCATTTTCAGCAATCGTTAAATCTTATTATTGAAATTTTTAATAAAAGTTTCAGCTGTTTTTACCATATTTATTGAGCCTGTGAAAAAAGGTACTCTTTCACGCAAGTCTTTCGGTTTAATTTCTAATATTCTTTTATGTCCATCACTGGCTCTGCCACCTGCTTGTTCTGCAATAAAAGCAATTGGATTACATTCATAAGACAAAAATAATTTCCCTTTTGGTTTATCTGTTGTGTAGGGATAAATATAAATCCCCCCTTTTAATAAGTTTCGGTGAAAATCAGCAACTAAAGAACCAATATACCTTGAAGTGTAAGGACGCTGTGTTTCTTCATTATTTTCTTGACAATATTTTATATATTTTTTTATTCCATCAGAAAATTTTGTGTAATAACCCTCATTTATTGAATAAATATGACCATCTTCAGGAGTTTTAATGTCAAGATGTGACAAACAAAATTCACCAATCGACGGGTCTAATGTGAAACCGTTTACACCCCGACCTGTAGTATAAACCAGCATTGTTGATGAACCGTAAATAATATAACCTGCAGCTACTTGCTTTGTTCCTTCTTGTAAAAAATCTTCAATAACAGGTTCTTCACCCCGTTTAGATATTCTTTGATAAATAGAAAATATTGTACCTACCGAAACATTTACATCAATATTTGCAGAACCATCTAATGGATCCATACAAATTATATATTTACCGTCTTTTGATAATATATTATCGAAAGTTACAATTTCATGATTTTCTTCAGAAGCAATACCACAAACATCTCCACTTGCTTTTATGGCTTCAATAAATTGAGAATCCGCAAATACATCAAGTTTTTTTAATTCAGAATTTTGTAATGTGCTTGATCCAAATTCTCCTAAAAAGTCAATTATACCGGAATTATTAATTTCTCTATGAACAATTTTTGCTGCTACACCAACATGACTCAATAATCGAGAAAGTTCTCCTGTTGCATACTCCAAATCTTCTTGTCGCCTTATAATAAATTGGTTTAAAGGCATCCCTTTGTAAATCTTCATAACTGTAAATTTATGAATTAATGATGTTAAAGTTAAAAAAATATGTCCTTATTTGAAACTAATCAAACTAAAATATTCTATTTTAGCAGTATTATTTTTTTTGTTGAATTATTAATGATAAATTAGTTTAATTCTTAAACATTTTATCAAGATATATTTTAAGTAATGATTATTTTTAAATTTGGTGGTGCTTCGGTTAAAGATGCTGATGCTGTTCGGCAATTATCTAATATAGTTAAGTCAAATTCTGGTAAAAAGTTAATAGTTGTTGTTTCGGCAATGGGGAAAATTACAAATGCCTTAGAACGTTTAATTAACTCATATTATAATCAGTTGCCTGATATTGACGATATTTTTAATGAGATAAAACAATTTCATTTCGATATCGTTAACGATTTATTTAATGATAATATTAACAAGGAATTTTCAATAGATGATTTTAAACAGACAGTTAATGATGTTTTTATTAAACTTAACAGAAAAATTAATAAAAATCCATCGTCTGATTATGATTTTGAATATGACCAAATAATATGTTTTGGTGAGATTATTTCTACCAAGATTGTTAGTGCTTACCTGAATTTTATAAATATCAATAATAAATGGATTGATGTTAGAGATTGTTTAAAAACCGATAATAATTTCCGTGAAGCAAAAGTTGATTGGGAAAAATCTAGTCCTCTTGTATTAAAGAATTTCAGTTTTAACGAGAGTAATAATATTTATTTAACTCAAGGTTTTA
Source organism: Bacteroidota bacterium (assembly GCA_003648455.1). The sequence goes on along the minus strand of QMPG01000367.1, from coordinate 515 downwards.
TCGCATCTTCGATTAATGGATATTCGTCAAGTCTTGGTCGAGAAGGTTCCGATTTTACAGCTTCAATTTTAGCATATATATTAAATGCTAAAAGTATTTCTGTTTGGAAAGACGTACCCGGATTTTTAAATGCCGACCCTAAATGGTTTGATAAAACAGAGAAACTTGATGAAATATCATATCAGGAAGCAATTGAATTAGCTTTTTACGGAGCAAAAATTATTCACCCCAAAACAATAAAACCAATTCAAAACAAAAGTATTCCTTTATATGTAAGGTCTTTTTTAAATCCCGAAGATGAGGGCACGGTAATTCGTTCGATAAAACACAAACTTGATTTAGTTCCTGTTTATATTCGCAAGCAAAATCAAGTTCTGCTTTCTATCTCTCCTCTCGATTTTTCATTTATTATTGAAGAAAATATAAGTAAGATATTCGCCCTTTTTGCAAAATATAAAATTAAAGTTAATCTTATACAAAACTCGGCAATCAGCTTGTCTGTCTGCATTAGCAAT
>QMPG01000366.1 GCA_003648455.1 Bacteroidota bacterium | reverse complement strand
TAAAGTTATCAATTTATAGTCACTTAGCGGATTTGTAACAAATTGACGTACAGATTTATAGCTTTCAGCCTTTTTGTAATGTTAACCGCTTTTCAATGTTTTTAGTTTAAAGTTTAATGTTTCTTAAATCAAAATTGCTATTTTTGTTTTTTTACAATTATTAAACTTATGAAAAAACGAATTACTTTATTTTTTGAATATGCACTTTTCTGGATGATTTTTTTTATTGTTGGTCGTCTAATTTTTTTAACATACAACTATCCATTCACCGGTAAACTAACTTTTTCAGAATTTTTTCTCGCCAATATTTATGGTCTGCGTCTCGACCTTTCGCTTACAGGATATATTATGGGGATAGTAGGTTTAATGTTTATTTTCACAAGTTTTTCAAAAGGGAAAATTCTATATAGAATATTAACTCCTTTTACTTATATTTTTTCATTTATCTTTAGTTTTATCATTATTTCCGATTGTGAACTTTATAGAAACTGGGGTTTTCGTATGGATTCAACTCCCTTATTGTATTTACGAACACCTTCTGAAGCAATTGCATCTGTCAATGCATGGATGATTATAATGCTTTTATTATTTATTTTAATTTTCTTTTTTGCTACAATTTTTGTTTATCGTAAATTCTTCAAGAACAAAATACTTCAATTAAAACCCAATAATTATATATCGGCATTAGTGTTTTTATTTTTAAGTGCAAGCATGATATTACCTATTAGAGGCGGTGTTGGGATTGCTCCAATTAATGTAGGAATGGTATATTTCAGTAAAACAAATTATGCTAATAATGCTGCTGTTAATGTAATTTGGAATGTTGGTTATTCGTTGGCTAATCTTGGGGCAACAGATAAGTCATATCATTTTATGGATGATAAGAAAGCTGAAAAAATTGTAGCTGACTTATACTCTGAAAATGGAGAAACCGAAAAATTAATTAAAACAGATAAGCCGAATATTGTAATTCTTGTATTGGAAAGTTTCACATCAAAAATAATAGGTGTGCTTGGCGGACGATCTTATGTTACACCAAACTTAAACAGATTATCACACCAAGGTATTTTGTTTGATAATTTTTATGCCAGTGGCGATAGAAGTGACAAAGGAATTGTTGCCATTTTAAGTGGGTATCCGGCTCAGCCGACATCATCAATAATAAAATTCCCTCAAAAAACTCAAAGCCTTCCCTATTTGTCTCATACGCTTGCCAAATCAGGTTATTCTTCAGCTTTCTATTATGGTGGCGATATAAATTTTGCAAATATGAGATCTTATTTTGCTAATGGCGGTTTTAATACTGTTACAAAAGATGATTTTGATAAGTCGGATTGTAATTCAAAATGGGGCGTTCACGATCATATTATGTTTAAACGATTGCTTGATGATATTGATAAGGATAAAAATAAATTTTTTAAAGTTTATTTCACTCTAAGCAGTCACGAGCCTTTTGATGTACCAATGAAGACTGTTATTAAAGGTGATGACGAACAAGATAAATTTCTTAATGCGGCTTACTATACAGATAGTTGCATTGGCAATTTTTTTGAGCAGGCAAAAACAAAATCATGGTGGAATAACACTCTTTTTATTTTAGTTGCAGACCATGGCGTTCGTTTACCTGATTATACACCAATTAATTCAGTATTGAAATTTAAAATACCAATGTTGTGCTTAGGCGGTGCCATAACAAAACAAGATACTGTGATTCATACTTATGGTTCTCAGGTTGATATACCAAAAACTCTTTTAAGTCAGTTGGGAATAAAAAGCGACAATTATCGTTTTAGCAAAAATCTCTTATCAAAAACATCTCCTTCGTTTGCATTCTTTAGCTATAATAATGGTTTTGGATTTGTATCAGACAGTTTACAACTCGTTCACGATAACGTAACAAATAAATACACTACCGATATTGGAAGTACTGAGAATGACAAAGATACATTAAAAGCTTGTTTGCAAGTGCTTATTAATGATTTTAATAAAAGGTAGAATAATAATTAGAGACTATTCTGAAAACTAAAGTTATCAATTTATAGCCACTTAGCGGATTTATAACAAATTGACGTACAGATTTATAGCTTTCAGTTTTTTTGTAAAGTTAAACAAGTTGTTGGTATAGTAAAGAAAAATTCACTTCCTTTATCCACTTCGCTTTTCACCCAAATTTCACCTCTGTGTTTTTCAACAAATTCTTTGCAAAGAATTAGTCCCAAACCTGTTCCTGCTTCTTGCTCTGTCCCAAGTGTTGAAGCTGTATTTGTAAGATTAAATAAATTCAATTGTTTTTCTGGTAAAATTCCAACTCCATTATCTTTTACAGATATTTGCACAAATTTTTTATTACTTTCAGCATTTATTACAATCTGACCACCTTTTGAAGTAAATTTAATTGCATTGCTAAGTAAATTTCGCAAAACAACAGAAAACATATTCTCATCTACAGTAACAAAAATATTTTTGGGGACTTTATTACTAATAGATATAGATTTGTTTACTGCTGACTGAGTTGTGAGTTCTATCGTTTTAACAATTATTTGATGTAAATTTTCCTTTCCGGATTTGAAACTAATAGTTCCTCTTTGTAAGCTAGACCAATGAAGTAAATTTTCAAGTAAATTATAAGTTTTTTTCAAATCTTGATTTATAATGCCCAAATAATTTTTTTGTTTTTCAGTATCAAATTCTTCGAAATTTTCGCATAATAATCTTGAAAAACCCAGCATTGAGTTAAAAGGATTTATCAAATCATGAGCAACTATTGAAAGGAATTTATCTTTTGTTTCATTGCTTTCTTTTAATGCTTGTTCTGTTTCTCTTTTTTTAGTAAAATCACTAACTTGTCCTTCAATTATTATTTCATCATCAATATATGTTTTGTGCATAAAATAATCGTGTAACCAAAGCCATTTTCCCGATTTTGTTTTTAATCTATATTCAATACTAAAACCTTCTCCTATCAACCTATTTTCTAATGCTTTTTTTACTGTTGGTTTATCGTCGGGATGTATACATTCTTTCAATATAAACGGATTGTTTTTTATTTCCTCATGTGAATACTCCAATAATTTATAAACTCTTTCTGACAAAAATAGAAACCCCCTTTTGATTGAATATTTGTATATAATATCGGGTGAATGGTTTATAAAATTTTTCAATCTCTCTTCGCTCTCTTGTAATGCCTTTTTGTTTTTTTCTTTTTCAGTTAAATCATTAAATATTGAAATTATTTTCCCTGATGGTGATTTATAAACGAAATTAGAATAAGATAAGGAAAATATATTGTCGTTATATTGGTTTATTGGATTGAAAATTGGTTCTTCTGTTTTTAATGCTTTGCGAAATAAATTTATCAAACCACTATTCTCAACATTAGGATGTACTTCAAAAATACTTTTCCCAATTAAATCATTAATTTTTTTATTAAAAATTTTTTCCGCTTCTTTATTAAGATATTTGAAAATAAAGTCCCGACCATTGTCAATAACTTCATAAATTACAACTCCAAGGTTTAAGTTGTCATATAAATTGTAATTTAATAAAGTTTTTGTTTCGTGTTTTTTGTTTAATTTTTTTTCCAAAGAAAAAATTTTCTCTTCTAATTCTTTGTAAGTGGGTTTAGTTTTTTCCATTTTGAAATTATTTAAATATATTGTTTTCCAGATATTTGGTTATCAATACAGTTATTTCATAATGAACTTTATGCAGTGCAAAATTTATAATTAAGCTTAATAGTTTGCTTTTATTTAATTAAGTTTATTAGAAAACAAATTCTAAGTGTATAAAAGCTCTTTAAATATATTTTATAATTACCTCTTGTTCCAGTTACAATAATAAAATCAATATTTATAGGTTTGCGTGTTTATGTTAAATCAAAAATACTTGATAATATTCAGAAATAAAATTGCAATTTGTTGCAAATACATAGTGTTGTATATGAGCAATTTATATAGCGTTAAAATAAATAATTAACGAAAAATGGAAAATAGAACACCTTTTCTTACTATCTTTTTTCTTTATTTATTTACCCCTTTGTCCTTCGGACATTTACTCACAAACATATATATTATTTGTGTTCGTGAGTTAGCTTCGCTACGGTTC
>QMPG01000365.1 GCA_003648455.1 Bacteroidota bacterium | reverse complement strand
TTATAAAATATTTTAAAGTGCCGTAGGTACGTCCTGTTTAAATATTTAGAAAGTTTTAAAATTTATCGGACAGCAATAATTATTTTATTATAATCCACCCTAATTTTAAATTGACGCATAAAAATTTATTATAAAACTTAATCAAAAAGCAATCTATCAAATGAAAGATTGCTTTTTTTATTACTTTATAAATTTTAAGACTATATTAAATCTTACTATTTACAATCTTAAGTATTTCTTGCTCAAGACTAATTGCATCATTCTCAATTTTTTGTCCTTTATCGATAATTTCTTTTGCAAACTTTTTATCTTCAAGACCAGCTGCATTAATCTTAACATTAAGGAAAGCACCCATAACTCCTGCACGAGCAGCAATAGCTCCAACACCGGCATCGGTAACAGAATTTGGATTTCCAATTTCAGCCATTGCTTTAGCAACTTCCATTGATTCTAAACAAAGTTTCATTGTTTTAAAAGGAACTTCAGTAGCAAATTTGGTAGCATCCTGAATAGCATCTTTTCTAATCTGTTTTTCTTCATCAGTCTTCTTTGGTAATGAAAAAGCATTCATGATTTTATTAAATGCGTTTGTATCTTCATCAACCATTTTGTTAAGTTCCACTTGATATTTTTTTCCTTTTTCTGCCCAATTTGAAAATTCTTCCCATCGTTCATCCCATCCTCTTTTATGAGAAGAAAGGTTTGCAACCATTGTTCCTAAGGCAGCCCCAAGAGCACCCATATATGCAGAAATAGAACCACCTCCGGGAGCTGGAGATTCGGAAGCAGTTTCATCGGCAAAATCAATTAAATTCATATCAACTAACTTCTCATCAGAATCACTTTCCAAAATGTATTCAATAATTTTTTTATCAGGATCGAAAGGATATAGCTCATCTAAACCTAAAGATTTGACTGCAATCTTAATTATTTCTCTATCGGGTATACCTGTTGAACGTTGTTGTTTACGCAAGAAATATTTACCTGCATCAAGCATTGCCTGTAAAGGAATAACACCAACAAGCTCAGATCCGGTAACACGAATACCGCGACTACTTGCCGATCGGCACACTTCGTCAAAAGCAACATGAACCGGTGTTACAGAAATGTCTGTTAAATTCATAGATATTTGTGCAACTCCATATTCTTTAATAAACCAACCAATTGCTTTAGTTTTTTTCAATGTTCCGGGAACTCTAACAGGTTTGCCGTTTTCATCTTTTACAGTTTTACCAGCCTCTTTTTTTATTCTACCTGCTTCTCTAACATCAAATGCAATTGCATTAGCTCGGCGAGTTGATGTTGTGTTTAAATTAAAATTATAGGCTACAAGAAAATTACGGGCACTAATTGCAATAGCACCTGTTTTTGATAAAAATTCAGAAGGTCCAAAATCTGGTTTCCATTCAGGTTTCGACAATTTGTCTTTCAATCCTTCATATTCTCCGGAACGACAATATGCTAAATTCTTGCGTTTTTCGTCGAAAGCTGCAAATTCATAACAATAAACAGGTATGCCTAACTCCTCGCCTACTCTTTTTGCAAGTTTATGAGCATACTTAACCGTTTCTTCCATAGTAATGTTAGCAACAGGAACCAATGGACAAACATCAGTTGCTCCAAAACGAGGATGAGCTCCATAATGTTTACTCATGTCAATTAATTCCATAGCTTTTTTTATACTTCTAAATGCTGCCTCAATAACTTCATCGGGAGTACCGACAATAGTAACAACAGTACGATTTGTTGCTTTTCCCGGATCAACATCAACTAATCTTACACCGTCAACAGTCTCTATTTGATCTGTTATCTGTTTAATAATATTCTCATCGTTCCCTTCACTAAAGTTAGGAACACATTCTATTAGCTGTTTCATTGCATAAATTATTAAATTGTTATATTAAAAAAACTTTAAACTCAACACTATTGTATTTCTCCATTTAGAATAACCATCTCGATTAAATCGGATCCATAAGAATAGGGCATAAATTCAATAGATGGTATTTCTTTAGTAACAAAAATATTTGCAATTTTCCCTCGTGCAATGCTTCCTAATTTATCACTAACTCCCATTGCATAAGCAGTATTTATTGTTGTTGCATTAATCACTTCTTCGGTAATCATTTTGTAATTAATACAACCTAATGACATAATAAATTTCATGTTTCCTGATGGAGAAGAGCCCGGATTATAATCAGATGCAAGTGCAACAGGCAAACCGGCATTTATCATTTCTCTAACAGGCGCAAACTTCATGCCAAGGAAAAAAGCAGCCCCAGGCAAAACAGTTGGCATTGTGTCTGAATTTTTTAAAGCATTAATTTCATCTTCACCAACATATTCGAGATGATCGACAGAAAGAGCATTATATTTAACTCCAAGCTGAATACCGCCAGAATAGTCTAACTCATTTGCATGAATTTTTGCCCTTAAACCATATTTCATTCCTGCAAGTAAAATTCGATCGGTTTCTTCAACAGTAAAAAACCCTTTATCACAAAAAACATCAATATAATCGGCCAATTCTTCAGAAGCAACTACAGGTATCATTTCATTAATAATTGAATCGACATATCCCGACTGATTGTTTTTGTATTCAGCAGGAACTGCATGAGCTCCTAAAAAGTTAGCTTTAATGGTTAGGGGAGTTGTTTCTTTTAGTCGTTTTATGACACGAAGCATTTTCAATTCATCTTCGAGAGTTAAACCATATCCACTTTTAATTTCAACAGCACCTGTGCCGAGTTTTTTTATCTCATTAATACGCTGTAATGACTGTTCGTATAAATCATCTTCAGAAGTATTATGCAATAATTTTGCTGAATTTAAAATGCCTCCTCCTCGTTTTGCTATTTCTTCATAAGATAAACCTTTTATCTTATCAATATATTCTATTTCGCGACTTCCTGCATAAACTAGATGAGTGTGAGAGTCACAAAAAGAGGGGAAAACCATTCGTCCGGTTACATCAATTTCTTTTAATTCATCAACATTTGATAAATCAGGAATTGAATTCATACTTCCAAAATCTTCAATTTTATCTTCATCAATCAATAAAAAAGCGTTATCGATAGTTTGAATGCAAGACATATCTTTTCCTGCAACAAATAATTTGGGATTATCTTGTTCTACCTGAACTAATTTTTTTATGTTTTTTATTAATATCTTCATCTGCTTATTTTTCTAATTTTTAAAACTAAATTATTCTACGAAAATAGTAATTCCAATTATTCAAATGAAATTATATTTATTAATATTTTTTGTTAAATAATATTTTTCACAACAAATTTTGAAGTTTCACATCTAAATTACATCTCACAAAATACTTTTTTTGTTGTTAAACATGTTTTTTTACTATTTAATTAATATCTTTGTTAACAACTATTATTAAATAGAACAAATAAATCTTTGAAAAAAATTACTATCATATTATTAATTTGCATTTTTAGTACATTAGAAAACTCTGCAAATTCCAAAATTGACAGTCTGAAAACCTTATTAGGAACTTCCAACGACAAAGAAAAAATTAAAATTTTAAATGACTTATCGTTTCAGTATTGCTTTGTTGATGGAGATTCCACTCTTAAGTATTCAAAAGAAGCAATTCAACTTTCTGACAAGATTTCTTTTTCAAAAGGAAAAGCAAGAGCTTTAAAAAATATAGGTATATTATATTATTTCAGTAGTGATTTTGAGAAATCTTTATCTTATTACGAACAAGCATTAAACATCTACCGGTCAATTGGTTACAAAAATGGGGAAGCAAAAATCTTAAATAATATTAGTATTTTATATATTGAATGGTGTGATTACAGAAAAGCATTAAAATATGTTAACCAATCTCTAGAAATACACAAAAAGTATAGCACAAATAAAGAAATTGCAAGTTCATTAAATAACATTGGCAATATCTACCAACGCATTAATGAATATGATAGTGCATTAATGAGTTATTACAAATCAATAGAGATTGGGGGAAACACAATTACTCTCAGAGCAAAAGCAAATACTTTAAACAATATTGGATCTGTTTATAGAAACTGGAGTGATTATGACAATGCTCTTATCTATTTCAATAAATCTCTAAAATTACGCAAACAAATTGGCAATA
>QMPG01000364.1 GCA_003648455.1 Bacteroidota bacterium | reverse complement strand
TTATTAATATTAATTATTTTTTCGTGCGAACGAAAATGGGATAACCCTAATGAAGAATTGGGTAATCATGCAATCGTAACAACAAGATTAATAAATTCAATAACAGCAAATTCTGCTACAAGCGGAGGAAACGTAACTTCTGATGGTGGATCAACAGTAACAGCCAAAGGAGTTTGCTTTAGCACATCACAAAATCCGACAATTTCAGGTAGCCATACAACTAACGGCACAGGAACAGGAAGTTTTACAAGTAACATTACAGGATTAACAGCAAGTACAACATATTATGTACGGGCTTATGCTACAAATAGTGCAGGAACATCTTACGGAAGCCAATTAATTTTTACAACATCGGCAAATATAAATTTACCAACAGTAATAACAATAGCAATAAGTTCAATAACAGCAAACTCTGCAGTAAGTGGTGGATATGTAACTTCCGATGGCGGAGCAACGGTAACAGCAAAAGGAGTTTGTTGGAGCATTTCAGAAAATCCAACTATTACTGATGGACACACAAGCGATGGCACAGAAACAAGAAGTTTTACAAGTAATATTACCGGATTATCGGCAAGCACAACTTATTATGTAAGAGCTTATGCAACTAATAGTGTAGGTACTGCTTATGGAAATGAATTAGAATTTAAAACAGATAAGCCTGATATAACAGGACAAACAGGTACATTAACAGATATAGATGGTAATACTTATAATTGGGTGGGTATAGGTAAACAAGCATGGATGGCAGAAAACCTAAAAACTACTCATTATGTCGATGGTACTGAAATACCAATTGTAACCGACAATACTGACTGGGTCGATCTCGATTATAATGATGATGCTTATTGTTATTATAACAACGATGCAAGTGGCGAATCCGACACTTATGGAGCATTATACACTTATGCAGCAGCAAAAGATGCTTGCCCGGCAGGTTGGCATTTGCCAAGCGATGCAGAGTGGACGGAATTAAAGGATTACATTGCGGATGATGGACATTACGGAATCGAAGGAACAGCCCTAAAAGCCACAAGTGGTTGGTACAGCAATGGCAACGGAACTGACGATTATGGTTTTTCCGCTCTTCCGGGTGGCTACCGCTACGACGTCGATGGTACGTTCTACAATGTGGGCATCTTCGGCTACTGGTGGAGTAGTCCAGAGAGCAGTAGTAGCCGCGCCTACGCCCGTAACCTGTACTATGGCTTCAGCTATGTCAACCGCGGCAACTACGATAAGTCGAGTGGGTTTTCGGTACGTTGTGTTAGGGATAATTGATTATTTGATTATTCACAATCCCGTTTTCCAGGATTGTATTATTTGTTTATTTGTGCGAAGCACAAAATTTTTGTGAAAAATGAGAGTTTTAAAATTTTACAGCAAATATGAAAAAGCATATATATAAAAAAACTTTGCTTTTTCATATTTGTAATCCGAAAGTATTAATATACAGCTTATTAGTTCGGGATTGCAAATCCCGAACAGCAGGGCAAAACTTACCGCCATGCAACGGATAAAATGTGGGACATAATATCCGTTGCACCGCTTTAAGCGGTTCCACGGAGCTATACCTTGAAAAGTTTTTTACCTTTTCTCTTGGAAAAAAGATTTTAATAATTCCGAACATTCATCTTGTAAAATTCCTTTTATTACTTTGGTCTTAGGATGAAGAATATTTTTTCCTGTTTTTGAAAAACCTCTTTTTTCATCTTCTGCACCATAAACAATTCTGCTAATTTGTGTCCAGAATGCAGCTCCGGCACACATCACGCATGGTTCTAAAGTAACGTATAAAGTGCAGTTTTTTAAATACTTACCACCCAAATTGTTTGTTGCAGATGTAAAAGCCTGCATCTCGGCATGTGCTGTAACATCGTTTAAAGTCTCTGTTAAATTATGTGCACGAGCTATAATTGAATTATTACAAACAATAACAGCTCCAATGGGAACTTCATTTTTTGAAAGAGCCTTTTTTGCTTCCAATATTGCTTGTTTCATAAAATATTCGTCGGCATTTGATATTAAATCCATATAAATATTATAATAGTTTAGTGTACTTTTTAAATGTTTTGTATTTTCGCAAAATAAATATAATAAAAAAGATTGATAAGGTATAAAAAAGTAATAATTTTTATACAAAAATATGTTTAAACTTGAATCCCATCCGAAAAGGCTTCATAGTCGTCATTACGAGAGTGAAGCCCGAAGTAATTTGTTGATAATCAGCATATAGGGATTGCTTCTCCGCCAGCTGGCGGATCGCAATGACGAAAAACATTTTTCGGAGTAGATTAAACTTTTAAGTTTTAACTTTATAAATTAATTTCAAAGATAAATAAAAAATGTATAGAACTCATAATTGTGGTGAATTACGAAGTGAAAACATAGGACAAACTGTAATATTAAGCGGTTGGGTGCAAAAAATTCGTAATTTAGGTGGAATGACTTTTGTCGATATTCGTGATAGATATGGTATTTCACAATTAGTTTTTGACGAAAATGATAATCATAATCTTTGCTCGAAAGCTCGTGAGCTTGGTCGTGAATATGTAATAAAAATTCAAGGTAAGGTAATAGAACGAAGCAATAAAAATCCTAAAATGCCTACCGGAGATATTGAAATTATTGTTGAAGAATTAACTGTGCTTAATAAATCGGAAGTGCCTCCTTTTACTATTGAAGAAAATACTGATGGTGGTGATGAGCTTAGAATGAAATATCGTTATCTCGATTTGAGAAGAGACAGCGTAAAAAAGAATCTTATTTTGCGTCATAAAATGGCACATGAAGTAAGAAATTATCTCGATAAAAATAATTTTATAGAAATAGAAACCCCTGTATTAATAAAATCTACTCCCGAAGGTGCAAGAGATTTTGTTGTTCCATCGCGAATGAACGAAGGTGAGTTTTATGCTTTGCCTCAATCACCTCAGGTGTTTAAGCAATTATTAATGATATCGGGCTTTGACCGTTATTATCAGATTGTTAAATGTTTTAGAGATGAGGACTTGCGTGCCGACCGTCAACCTGAGTTTACTCAAATTGATTGTGAAATGTCGTTTGCTGAGCAGGAAGATATTTTAAATATGTTTGAGGGTTTGGCAAAACATTTGTTTAAAAAAATAAAAGGTCTTGATATTGACACTAAATTTTCTCGAATAACTTGGGCAGATGCCATGAAATATTACGGTTCGGATAAACCTGATTTGCGTTTCGAAATGAAATTTATTGACTTGTCGGAAATCGTGAAAGGAAACAATTTTAAAATTTTTGATGAGGCTGAATATGTCGGAGGGATATGTGCAGAAGCATGTGCGTCTTATTCGCGAAAACAATTAGATGCTTTAACAGATTTTGTTCGTCGTCCACAAGTAGGAGCAAAGGGTTTGGTTTATGTAAAATGTAATGATGACGGAACGTTTAAATCATCAGTAGATAAATTTTATTCACAAGAAGACCTTAAAAAATGGGCTGATGCTCTTTCGGCAAAACCCGGTGATTTATTACTTGTTTTATCTGGAAAAAGAAATGAAACACTTACTGCTTTAGGACAATTGCGATTAGAAATGGGTAAAAGGCTTAATTTAATCGACAATAATAAATTTGCACCTCTTTGGGTTGTTGATTTTCCATTGTTTGAATGGAACGATGATGAACAGCGTTTTACAGCAATGCACCATCCGTTTACTTCACCAAAAGAAGAAGATATTGATATGCTTGACACAAATCCGGGAGATGTTAGAGCTAATGCCTACGATTTGGTTATTAACGGTGTTGAAATTGGTGGTGGTTCAATACGTATCCATGACAATGAAGTGCAACAAAAAATGTTTAAGTTACTTGGCTTTAGCAAAGAGTCTGCTGATAGTCAGTTTGGTTTCTTAATGAATGCGTTTAAATACGGAGCTCCTCCTCATGGTGGTGCTGCTTTTGGATTTGACCGTTGGGTTGCTTTGTTCTCAGGCATTGAATCTATTAGAGACGTTATTGCATTTCCTAAAAATAATGCAGGTCGTGATGTTATGATTGATTCGCCTTCAACAATTTCTGACGAGCAACTTAAAGAGTTAAATCTTAAAGTTACAAAGGGACAGAGTTCATAAAGTATAAAGTTTAAAGT
>QMPG01000363.1 GCA_003648455.1 Bacteroidota bacterium | reverse complement strand
GCCGATTTCTACATACAATACTTTTACCCCGGTTGATATGACCGGAGGAATAACTATTAATTCCGATTTGTCATTTTACAGAACACATATTTTCGGTGCAGATTTAGCCGGAAGTATCGGTGGTGTAGGCGTTTGGGCAGAAGCAGCAGCTTTTTTACCCGAAAATGAAGTTATTATGACAAATGATATGTCAGCTATGTATCCGATGTCCCCTGTTCCTGTAACACAGGACACAACTGTACTGAAAAAAGAAGCATATATTAAATTTGTTGTAGGAGCAGATTACAATTTTGCAGACGGATCATATCTTAATTTTCAATATCTGCACGGTTTTATAAATGAAAGAGGAACTGATAATTTAAATGATTATTTCTTCCTTCAATATCAAATGAAATTTTTTGAAGATAAACTGAAATTTACACCGGTCGGGGGCGGATTTATTGTCTCAGATTGGAACGACATTGATAATAATTACGCTTTGATATATGTTCCGAGTATAACTTATATGGCTACCGATAATGCGGAAATTTCAATTTCTGCGGCAATTTTTGACGGTAAAGGTGCTAATATGTTTGCAAATTTATCAGACTACAATATGTTTATGTTTAAAGTAAAGTATAGTTTTTAGTATATTTGAAAAATACATAAGGCTATGCGAATAAATTATAACATAGCCTTATGTTAAAAATTAAATGTCATGAAAAAACAAGTTGCAGGTATAATTTTCGGAACATTAGCAGGAATTTTAGATGTTATTCCGATGATTAAAATGAAATTAACTTGGGATGCTAATATTTCGGCTTTTGTAATGTGGGTAATTATCGGGTTTTTAATATCTGTCGTTGATTTAAAAATGCATTCAATTATAAAAGGAATCCTGATTTCATACTTAGTTTTATTCCCAACTGCAATTTTAATAAGTTGGAATGACCGAGCGGCATTAATGCCAATTGTTGTTACAACTGCTGTTTTGGGCGGTCTTTTAGGATTCACAATTAGTAAAATCACAAAAAATGAATAAGGAAACATTAAATTATAACTATTACTTTAATAGTCTTAAACAGTCACATCATTTTTCAGAATTAGAAGATAATGCTATACATGAAATTTTAGAAATGTTTCACAGTAAAACATTTTCAAAAGACGATTACCCATTTACATCTGAATCAACATTATATAAAATATTTATAGTAATTTCCGGAAGAATTGAAATTTCTAAAATGAATTTTGATACCGACAGAGAATACATTATTAATATTCTTGAACCCGGTGATATTTATGATGTAATTTGTTTACTTGATAAAAAAGAACATGATGTTATTGCTAATGCGTTGGATGATGTAGAAGTAATAGTAGCACCTATTGATGCTGCAAGGAAATGGTTATCTGAATATCCTGATTTTAATAAAACATTTTTTTCTTATCTTGGGAAACAATTACGATATTTTGAAGAATCCGCTACTGATCTTGTATTATATGATACATGGACAAGATTAGTTAAATTAATTTTAAGAAATACTGACAGTAAAACAGGAAAGTTAACCCTTATAAACAATCTTTCACACGAACAGATTGCCAAAATGATCGGCAGTGTCCGAAATGTAGTCAACCGCCATATTCAAGATTTAAAAAACAGTCAGTTTCTATCAGTAAAAAGGAAAAGTCTTGAAATAAATAACATTCATAAATTATTAGAAGAATTAAAAAAAAGGAATTCTTTTTAAAACTGTGCTGTAATTTTCTTTATTCCGCTTTTTTCATATTTCTCTTTAATATCATTATTTTTTAAAAAAATCTTGTTGTGCAACTTAGGTGGCAATTGAAGATATAAACCCTCTTTATCTTTGTACTGTAATTTAATTTTTATTAATCATTTAAAAAGAAAATAAAATGACAACAAAAGAAAAAATCAAAAAGGGAGTAGCAAAAATAGCTGCCGAAAGTCAAGATATTAAAAACGACATTATCACATTTGTCGGAGATGAGTTTAAAAAATCTGTTAAGCTTAAAAACCAGACATCTGAAACAATTAAAGAAATTACAAAAGACACACTTGATGGTATTTATGAAGGTATTCATGAAGCAAAAAATAAAACTCAAGAAGTTGCTGATAAGTTAAAAGAAAAAGGTGTTGAAATAGAAAGTGTAATGAAAAAATCAGCAGAAGCGATGGTAAATATTGCTAAACAAGAAGGAGAGAATGCTTTAGTTGTGAGTAAAGAAGCTGCTGAAAAAGCAAAAGAATTTTTTGAAGAAGCATCAAAGAAAGCTAAGTATTCAATAGATGAAATTGACAACAAAGCTAAAGAGCAAATGGAAGCTACACTTAAAGATCTAAACGAAACGAAGAAAGAAGCTAAAGGTAAACTTGAGGCCATTTCTGATGCATTAAAAGACTATGCAAACAAAAAGAAAAATGAGACATCAGAGGCAATCTCAAATGCTCTGCATAAAACGGCTGACAAAAGTAAAGAAGCAGCTACAGATTTAATGAGTTTAGCAAAAAAGCATTCAAAAAAATTAACAAGCCATTCATTGAGTAAGGTATCCGACTGGTTAAAAAAACTTTCTAATAAAATAAATTCATAATAATAATTATTAACAATTTAAAAAAGAAAATAATCATGAATAAAAAAAATATAATAATCGGAGTACTTGCTGTTTTATTTATTGTCTCTTTAATATGGGGTTATAAAACTAACAAATCAGCTATTGATAGTAAAGTTATCACCACAAGTGAAAATGCAAAAACTGAAACATCAGATTTAATCGCATCATTGGAAAAAGAAGCCAAGACTAATTATAATTTGCTTAAAGCAAAAGTAGCTCTTTTAAAATCAAAAACCTCACTTGAAATTGACAACTCTAAACAAAAATCTGAAGCAGAATTAGACAATGCCGTTAAGTATCTTTCAGAAGCAAAATCAACAGCTGATGAAAAAACAAAAGCAGAAATAGACTTGCTGAAAACCAAGGTAAATACTGCTAAAAATAGCGTTGTACAGAAAAAGGAGGATGCTTTGTATAATGTATCTGTTGCTGTTGATGAAACAACGAATATGTCTGAAAAATACAATGATAAATTTCAGGCAGATAAAGAAAAAAACATTGCTTTAATAAACAGAAAATATGCTGAACTTAGGGCTGAAGAAGCTCTTTTGAAGGCAAAAATAGCTTCTCAATCAGAAAAAACATATACTCAGGCACAGGATTATCTTGAAGAAGCAAATGAATGGTACGTCCGCAGTAAAGAATATGGAAATCAGAAAACAAAACCGTACATAAAGCAACTTCAAAAAGATATTGAAAATACGCAAACCTATCTGAAGAAGAAGGATAAGGAAGCTCGTAATAAAATATCGGATATTCTGCAAAAAGCTTCAGAACTTATCATCAAAGATTAACTCAATTTAGTTTAAAGGAACAGACAGTTTTTCAGAATTGTCTGTTCCTTTGTTTGTTTGTAAAGATTTGATGATGTTTTAAAAAATTCTTTTGTCTTTAAAAATTCATTACCTTAGCAAGGTTCTTTTAACTTTTGTTAAATATTTAAAAAGAAAGCAATATAATTAATTTATTAAAAAGGGGAATTCAAATTGGAATTGGTTTATTTTATTGACCAAAGAAAAAGTTGAAATATTCTCAGAAAAAAACACAAAGAAATGATTCGTAAAATCGGAATGATTGGCAAGAGATATCGGCATGCCAACCGTTATCTTGAAATTATCAGAATATTAACTAAATATGGTTTTTCTGATATTATTTCACAGTCCAAATTAGAGAATATTTTTGACTTTGGAAAGAAAATAGTTTTCCGACAAATGGATTCAAGAATTGATTCTTTATCAAAATGGGAACGCATAAGATTGGTTTTGGAAGAACTTGGTACTACATTTATAAAATTCGGTCAGATAATGAGTACAAGACCCGATTTGATTCCTATTGATTTAATACCTGAATTAAAAAAATTACAGAATTCTGTCCCTCCCTTTTCAGAAGAAACGGCAATATCTTTAATTGAAAATGAGTTGGGGAAAACTATATCGGAAATTTTTAAAGATTTTTCTTCTGAACCTGTTGCCGCAGCATCTATAGCTCAAGTTCATAAAGCTATTCTTATT
>QMPG01000362.1 GCA_003648455.1 Bacteroidota bacterium | reverse complement strand
GTGGAATACCGAATGGACTGCACAAATTATTGAATATTTGCGATAAATACAGTATACAAACAAATACTCTTAACCCATAAATATTCAATTTATGGATTAGGAGTTCTGAAATTTATGCTTAATTCACCCGAATTTTAAAGTGAGCCTTTATCTCGCTCTAAATAATTACTATACTTATAAATATTTTTCACAGAATAAAAATTAGCCCGATTTACTCCAAAACTTCGTGTCAAATTTAGGAAAATAAAATCCCCAAATTTGTTGGTAATTCTTAAGCGTAGAAAAATTACGAATTTTTCGGGTTAATTTAATGTCAAAACCTATCAACCACAACAACAATCATTAGTACATACTCACCAACAGCTTAAAAACAAACACATATGCAACTCATAGGTTTTTTTTTGTTTTATGTACTTAGAAAAACGTCATTCGTCTAAAAAACAAAATCCAATCAACTAATTTATTAATTTTATGCTCGTTTTAATTATAAATCAAAAAAAGAACAAACTATTTATTAACCAAAATTATTACATTATGAAAAGATTTATACTTTTTATTTTCTTAGCTCTTTCAATTAGCTTTATTTACGCACAAAAAGGATTTGTAACTCCTGCTGCTAAATATTGTCAAATGTTAGG
This sequence comes from Bacteroidota bacterium, assembly GCA_003648455.1. The sequence goes on along the minus strand of QMPG01000362.1, from coordinate 3,483 downwards.
TTATCAATACGAGATTACTCTTGACAATCAAGGCAATCAAATCGGTATGTGCGTATTACCAGATGGTAATAAAGTAAATGCATGGGATTTTTATAAAGGTAAAGTTGCTCAAGAATATTCTTATGCAGCTAAATATGGTTTCGATATTGAAACTGTGGTTGAAAAGCATGATGGATACACAACAGAATATGCTGTTTGTGTTTCAGAAAAAAAAGGTAAAGAAACAAGAATACCTTTATTAAAATTGATGGAATTAAACGGCGATCCTCTTTTTACAAATGAAGACAAAAATGTATCTTCAAGTCTTAATACAGCGACTTACGACCCAAATTTTAAAGCTGCAAAAAGTTTACCTACATCTTTTGACTGGAGAAATAAAGATGGTCACTCATATATAGGTGGTGTTAGAAATCAAGGAGGTTGCGGTTCTTGCTATGCTTTTGGTGCAACTGCTGCTGCAGAAGGAGCATATAATGTATCAACAAATAATTATGATGGAAACTGCTCAGATTTTGCAGAATCATATATTATTTGGTGTTTAGGTAGTATGTCTCAATATAGCAGCCATTTTGGTGGTTGTGGCGGTGCTGATTATGATTATCAAGAATTGCAAGCATTAACTGACATTGGAACAGTTGATGAATCATATTTCCCTTATTCAGATACAGACAATCAATCATGTAATTCAGCAACTACAAATGCTCCTAAAATTAAATTTGAAGAATGGCACAGAGTAGCATGTAACGATGCTGATGCTATTAAAACTGCAATCATGACTTATGGTGTAGTAGATGCTGCTATTTATGTAACTACAGATCTTCAAAACTATTCTGGTGGAGTTTTTTCAGATAATTCAACTTCATGCACAGGTAATCCTTGTTACAACACAACAACTAATCATGCTATTTCATTAGTAGGATGGGGACACGATGCATCAAAAGGTGATTACTGGATTTTAAGAAACTCTTGGGGATCTTCATGGGGAGAAGACGGTTATATGAGAATAGCTGTTACATCTGCTCACGTTGGTTGCTCTGTTTGTTACATGGTTTATGACAGCAATCAAGCAACAGCTCCTACTCTTACAACTGCAAGTGTAAGTTCAATAGGTGATAATACTGCTGTTTGTGGCGGTAGTATTTCTGCTGACGGTGGTGCAACAATTACTCAAAGTGGTGTTGTTTACAGTACATCTGTTAATCCAACAACATCTTCTGCTAAAGTTGTTACTTCTCCTACCGTAACTTCTGGTTCGTTTACTTGCAACCTTTCAGGATTAAATTCAGGCACAATTTATCACGTTAGATCATTTGCTACTAACTCAGCAGGAACATCTTATGGAGCCGACAAACAATTTACAACAACAGGAACTGCTCCTATTGAATATTGCCAATCAAAAGGTAATACATCTTCATACGAGCATATTGCAACAGTTACAATTGGCGATTTTACTAACAATTCAACAGCTGCCGGTTATACTGATTTTACTTCTAAAGTAATTAATTTATCAGTTGGTAATTCTAACTCAGTAAGTTTAACTCCCGGTTTTGGAAGTTCTACTTATAATGAATATTGGAAAATCTGGATTGACTACAATCATGATGGAGATTTTACTGATGCAAACGAATTAGTTTTTGATGCAGGTTCACTAAGCAAAACAACTGTAACAGGTAGCTTTACTGTTCCTTCCATCTCAGAAATTACAACTCGAATGAGAGTTTCTATGAAATATAATGCAGAACAAACATCTTGCGAGACATTCTCTTATGGTGAAGTTGAAGATTACACAGTAGTAATCAGCGACCAAGGTGGAGATACTGAAGCTCCAACAGCTCCTAGTAGCTTAACTGCTTCAAACATTACTCAAACAAGTCTCGATTTATCATGGAGTGCTTCTTATGATAATGTTGGTGTTACTGAATATGACGTTTATAAAAACGGTTCTCTATTAGCATCAACAGCTAACACTTCTTGTTCAATAACAGGGTTAACTGCTGCTACTTCTTATTCTTTCTACGTAAAAGCTAAAGATGAAGCCGGTAATGTTTCAGCAGCTAGTAATACTAAAAATGTAACTACTCTTGAAGAGGTTGACACAGAAGCTCCTACTGCTCCTGCTAGTTTAACTGCTTCAAATATTTCTCAAACAAGTGTTGATTTAGCTTGGAATGCTTCTTCTGACAATGTTGGTGTAACTGGATATGATGTTTATAAAAACGGTTCTCTATTAGCATCAACAGCTAACACTTCATACTCAGTAACAGGATTAACTGCTGCTACTTCTTATTCTTTCTATGTAAAAGCTAAAGATGAAGCCGGAAATGTTTCTGCTGCTAGTAGCACTAAAAATGTAACAACACTTGACGATAGTAATCCTACAAATTATTGTACATCTCAAGGAAACAATTGTTCTGATGAGTGGATTGGTAAAGTTGAAATTGGTAATTTCACTAACGCCTCAGGTGCTTCAAAATATACAGATTTCACAAGCAAAACAGTTGAATTATCTGCCGGAGTATCTACAGACATTACTTTAACTCAGACTTACTCTGGTTCTTCATATAAAGAATATTTCAAAATCTGGATTGATTATAATAATGATGGTGATTTTGATGATAGTGGAGAATTAGCATACGACGAAGGTACTGCATCAACTTCTGTTGCTACAGGAACTATTACTGCTCCTTCTTCAGCTATTGGTGTAACAACAAGAATGAGAATTTCAATGAAATATAATGCAGCTCCTACTGCTTGCGAATCTTTCTCTTATGGTGAAGTTGAAGATTATACTGTTAGTGTTGTTGATGGCGGAACACCTCCTCCACCTCCTCCTTCTTACTGTTCAACCAAAGGAAATAATTCAACTTATGAATGGATTGATTTAGTAAAAATTGGTGGAATTGACAATGCAACAGGTAATGATGGTGGATATGCTGACTATACTAACTTAACAGGAAATATAGCTTATGGTTCAAACACTATCTACTTTAGTACTGGATTTAAAAGCTCTAGCTACACAGAATACTGGCATGTTTGGATTGATTACAATCATGATGGCGATTTTGACGATGCAGGCGAAGAAGTTGTTTCAGGTTCTTCAAGTAGCTCAAATACATTGCAAGCTTCTTTTGATGTACCTACTTCAGCAACTCTAGGCGAAACAAGAATGAGAGTTACAATGAAATATAATGCTGCAGCTACACCTTGCGAAACATTCTCTTATGGCGAAGTTGAAGATTATACAGTAAATATTGCAGCTTCAAAAAATTCTTCATCTTCTTCTCTGTATGCAGAAATGCTAAGCAACGAAGATCCTTCATTCAGAATTTATCCTAATCCTGCAAATGATTATGTAAACATTAGTTTACCTGAAAATAATGAAAATGTACATGTTACTATATATAATATGACAGGCTCTGCTATCAGGAACATTACTATTGATGCAAACTCAAACAGAATAAATGTTTCTGATATTGCTTCAGG
>QMPG01000361.1 GCA_003648455.1 Bacteroidota bacterium | reverse complement strand
GCTTGGCATATAACCACAGCAACTCATAATTCGAGATATTCGCAACGAATGTTCGATAATAACGTAAAACTAGGCGAAGCAGCATGGATAGACAAAGAAGGTGAAATAATAATCACAAAAGCCATTGCTGAAATAGTAAAAGACGATAAACTAAACGTAATAGAGTATAATATATGTGGCGACCATATGCATATGCTACTGGTATGTACGGAAGACGAACGCGATAGAATAGTAGGAAAGCTAAAAGGCGTAAGTAGTAAAAAATATAATATAGCTAAGGGCATAACGGTACCGGCTAGTGCTAGTAGCACAACAAAGGGACACGTCCCCTTGACCGATACCGATGCTGAAACCCCTACCGATGCCACTTCCGAAGACAAGAAGAATAAAGAAAAGAAAAAATACAACTCGCTATGGACGCAGAAATATAATAAAAGCGAAATAAAAGACGATAACTACCTGAATAACACCATAGAATACATCCGAAATAACCGCATAAAACACAAACTACCCGAAAACAAAGAACTCGATAAAATAAAGAAAGAATTCATATGTTCTGTGAAAGATGCATTCCGTAGTGAATATGATGGAGGCTTTGATGTGGTGATTGGAAATCCGCCTTATGTTCGAGCAGAATTACTTGGTGATATTCAAAACTATCTGAGTGACAATTATACATTATACAATCCTTCTGGTGATTTATTCTCTTATTTTTACGAAAAATCATTTATCCTTCTAAAAAACAATAGTGGGCTTTTTGGTTTTATATCAAATACTTTCGATAAAACATCAGCAGGTATTAGTTTGAGAGAATATCTTCAAAATGAAATTTCAATATTGAAATACATTGACTTTACAGAGGTCCAAATTTTTGAAGGAGCTACAACATACCCTATAATAATAACAGCTCGAAAGCAAAAGAATAACAACTGTAATTTTCAGTATATTAAAATACCTAAAATAAGCCAGTCACCAGTAATAGATATTGATTTTTATCAATCTGTAAACGTTGAACAAAATTCACTCGAAAAAACAAACTGGGGCTTTAATAGTAAAGATGCTGTTAGACTTATTTCAAACTTAAAAAACAATAAGACTGTACGAGAATTATATGGCAAGTGCTACTATGGTGTTAAAACTGCACTTAACGAAGCATTTATTATTCCTAAAAGCCATAATATTGGAAATCATGTTAAACCTATCTATGAAGGGAAAGAACTTTCTAAATGGGTGAGCCCAGAAAGCGTACAACAACTTATACTTTTTGAAAGCAAGTGGACAAAAACGAAATATGGAGACGAGATAACTGAAGAAATTGGGATACAAAAACTAACTGAAGATTATCCTGAATTAATTAATCATATTCTTCCCCTCAAAGAAAGAGCAAAGAAAAGGTATGATAAGGGAGATTTCTTTTGGGAATTAAGAAATTGCGCATATTATGACCTTTTCGAGAAACCAAAAATTGTATTTCCTAACCTTCAAAACAAAAATAAATTTTCATTCGACGAAACAGGTGCGTATATAAATGCTCCTGCTGTAATTCTTCCTACTTCTGATAAGTTTCTTCTTGCAATCTTAAATTCCAAGTTAACATGGTATTTTTTAACCAATATTTGCGTTGTAAGAAGTGGTGGATATATTGAAGTAAAGCCCCAATATTTTGAACAAATACCTATTCCCAAAATAGTTAATAAAGATCTTCTAACTGCAAAAACAGATGCTATTATTTTGCTTACATCAGATTTTCAGAAAGTTGAAAATAGATTTAAAAATTACCTCCAATCCCAATTCAAAATAGAAAAACTAAGCAAAAAACTCCAAAACTGGCATGAGCTTGATTTTGCAGATTTTATTAAAGAGCTAAGCAAAGCCATAAAAAAAGCGAAAGGCGATAAGCTAAGCAAGATGGATGAAATGGAGTGGATGGATGTATTTGAAACTAAGAAAGCCGAAGCCCAAACCATAAAAGCCGAGATAGATAAAATCGATAAGGAAATAGACCAAATGGTGTATGAATTATATGGTTTAACGGATGAGGAGATTAAGATTGTGGAGGGAGGTGTTTGATGGAGAAGAAACGTGAAGTTTTCCTTTTTGGTGCAGGTGCTGTAATTGACTGGGGTGCTCCCACAACGAATGAACTAACGGAATTAATTCTAAATAGTGGGTTTACAATTAAAGATTCGGATACTACTATTACAAAATTTTTATACCAAAGATTAATTGAATATGGTTATAAAAAGGACGAAGTAAATTTTGAAACAATTATAAGTATTATTGAAGAGCTAATTATTTATTAAAGAAATATTTTTCTGTATTCGGTTTCTATCGCTAAAACTTCCTTATTGCTTAAGGCTGAAAATTCTTTTTCGAGAGCCCTTTTTGATATTTCCCCATTGGTTTGTTCTAAAAAGCGAACTAATAGCGAAATCATTTTATCAGGCATTTCAAATTTCTCTTCGATAAAATTTTTAAAATTATCGTATTTAATTAAGTATGATATTTCGTTTGGGATAATATTTTTTATGGTATCGCTTACGCAAGCGTATAAAAACTCAGTTTGCTTTGTAGTATCGAAATATCGATAATAATCGATAGTATTGTTTAATACATTTATGTTATGGTCGGATGTTTCTTCCCATTCTATAAAATCTAACAATGGAGCAGAAAACGCCTCTAATATTTTTCTGTAATCGTCTATATGGTCTAATATTGATGATGAGACAGGAAAAATAACACCTTGTTGGGAAAATTGTTTTTCGGCTAATAAATGATGTATTAAATAACGATGAATACGCCCATTTCCATCTTCGAAAGGATGAATGAAAACAAAGCCAAAGGCAATAATACTTGCTGATACTACAGCATCAATTACGTTTTCTGATAAAATTTTATTTGTATCTATCAGTCCGGAAACCAACTGCTCAACATCTTCCCATTTTGCCGAGATATGTTCGGGTAATGGCTCTACTGTTAAACGGTCGTATTCTCCTACAAAACCTCCTTTTGTGCGAAACCCCATTTCTACAAATCGGCTATTTTCAATAACTACTTGTTGTAAACGTAAAAGTTCTTCTTTACTAAGTGGTTTTGTTCCTGCTTGCCCAATTACTTTCCCCCATCGTGCTGTTCGCTTACTTTTTGGACTTTCGCCCTCTATGGTAAACGATGCTTTGCTGTCTTTTAGCAATAAAAAAGCCGATGCTCGTTGTATTATATCTTTTCGTACATCTTTAAAATATTGTGCTTTTTGCTCTTTGTAATTATCTTTAATGTACTGCTCTATTTTGGGGGTTTTAAAAACCATTGGGCAAAAATCGACCGTTCCTGTTAAATTATTTATAAGTCTATGTCGAGTTGATTTTGTTCCATTGTTTAATGCGTATTGAATTTTAGGATTAACTAACTCAATATAATTTCCTGTTTTTAAGTTCGCAATATCTAATTCTTTTTGAAAAAGCCATTCGTATAAAAACCATATTTTTCGGCTATACTGCCCCAATGGCTCAATTTGAATAATATTTACAATTTCTTGATTTCTTAATTTCTCGAAGAGTTTTTTTAAGAGTAAAAGATTAATGCCTTCGTAACGTAAAGCAAATACAAGTTGCTTATACAAACTATCTTTGGGTAAATGTCTTGGAGTAAATACCTGCCAATTTCCACTTATGTATTTTCTGTTTTTTGATGATATTAAACTCAGTTTAGCAGGTAATGGAACTTCTAAACTGTATGCCTCTAACAATGCACCATAACCAACCAATATACCTTCTTCGGGAGCCTCAATACCATGAAAAATACTTATTTTACGTGAAATTCGCATATTTAATATAGGTTTTTATGAATTTTACTTATGCAAATATATATGAAAAATACTTATAATTTATGATTTTTGGTTATTTTTCTTCCTATTTTATGAAATATATTTATAATAATGAATTGTGTAGACACTGACTACACAAACATTTTTTGCAATAATCATTTTTAATGCAAATTAGCGTTGCTCCAATTAATAGACGCAGATTAGTATGATTTTATATATTATCCCCCCCCTTTGTATTAAACTACTACAAAGGTATGTAGTAGTTTAATGTTACCCAAAGATATATTTACCACATTATATTTTTT